>DASZOW010000122.1:0-4528 GCA_035550615.1 Puia sp. | reverse complement strand
CATGCTGGTTAAAACGCTGGCACAATTATGATCAGGGAATTCATCGCTGAATATAACCCGCAGAACCAGCAGGAAGCGGAAGCCGCGTTACGGGAGGTCATGCAGGGGATTGCATTGGCGGGGCTGCAACGTACCAGGTTTTTCGAAAGGGCGGCTTTCTATGGGGGAACGGCGTTGCGCATCTTTTATGGATTGGACAGGTTTTCCGAGGACCTGGACTTTTGCTTGTTGGAACCCGACACCGGGTTCTCGCTGGAGCCTTATTTTAATGCGATCATCGGTGAATTTGACGCTGTGGGAATGCAAGTCAGCATTAAAGAGAAGATCAAGTCGATGCAATCAAATGTCGACTCTGCGTTTTTGAAGTCGGAAACAGTTTGGAAAGAGCTCGTCCTTGAAGGTGTCGTTCCGCAGGCCGGGATACAGACGTCGCCGAAGCTGAAGATCAAGTTGGAAGTGGACCGGGAACCGCCGCTGGGGTTCGAGACGGAGGAAAAGTTGCTTTTGCGACCATTTTCCTTTTATGTGAAATGCTTTGCGTTGCCGGATCTGTTTGCGGGAAAAATGCATGCGCTGCTTTTTCGGAAATGGAAACAGCGGGTAAAAGGCAGGGATTGGTACGACCTGGAATGGTACATCAAAAAAGGCGTTCCACTGCATGTCGAGCATTTTCTAATGAGGGCCAGGGACACGGGTGATTGGTCTGGACCTTCGATATCCGAAGAGGAGATCATCGAGCTGCTACTTCGAAAAATCGATTCGGTTTCGTTGGATCGCGTTAGGGAAGATATCGTTAGATTTATTCCTGATGCCGGGGTTTTGGAGATCTGGTCCCCGCAATATTTCCGGGATCTGATCGGGAGGATGAGATTTAGTTGAGGATGGTTTTTTCATGAGCGTGAGGAGGTGCGGTAAAGTAGCATTATATGCTAAACGGCTGGCCGTTTCTTTTTGGGCATAGTATTGTTTGAGCTCAAGTTATCTTCGATAATTTGAATGCCAAGCGCTTTTTCAAGGTTTGAGATGGTTTCAAGGGTTAGATTCTCCTGACCTTTTACGATTTTGCTGATTTGCTGCGGTGATATATTCATTCGTGCTGCAAGGTCCTTTTGGGTAAGATCCTGGGCTTTCAGCGCATCCAAGATGTGGACTGCGATCATGGCAGACTTTTGTAGCCACTCGCGATTTTCACGACGATATTTTGCTTTCTCTTTCCAGTCAGAGAATTGGTCAGCTGTCAGCTCTGAAAGTTTGTTTTTTAGGTTATTCATTATTATAGGTATTTAGATCTTCGGGATAATCTATCCCATTGGCGCATAGAAATCTTTTGGCTTGTTCCAGTTTGTTTAATTCTAGCTGCAAATGGCCTCGTCGCATATCAAATGTCAACTTGATGGCGCCGCCGGTGACCAGGTAACAATTTTCGGCAAGCCTAATTGCATACAGTCGCAACCATCCTCGGCGAACCCTGGCTTTACTTTTCTGATGCGTGACGATTGCGTACTCAAAATTGTTTAATGGCCTAAACACGCTTTGAAGATTTATACTATTGCTTGCAAAGCCTTTTTCCGATAAATCGTAAAGCAGATTTTCCATCTGTTGGGCTTCATCCAGCGTTCGAGAGATGGCTGTTTTTACTGAAATATTTCCGAAATATCCGCTGTTTAAATCAAGCCTATTTTGAATAAAAAAATTATATAGCCACTCGATATCATTCAGCAAGTCAAAAAAATTGTCAAATTCATTTTTGGCTTCACCGGATAAATGGATTGACCAAAGGCCATCATCCACATTTGCTGATACAAAGATAGGTACTATTTTCATAAAATCAACCTATAGGTTTATTTTTTGATTTCGCAATAACGAAGCCGATTTATAGTCAGATGGTTATAAAAGACTTGGGATGTTATTTAAGCTGGGAGGGAAGTACCGGGGCCTGATTGGTAAGGCACCGATCAAAGGTACGATTAGGTTCGGGTGATTTTTTAAAATTATTTGACTGACCAGAGGATTTTGAAAAAATCTTTAAACGGCGGTTACGTTTCGACGCCGGGGAGTTACTAAATGATGTAGGACGCGCAGTAGATCGAATTTGAAACGATATATCCCTAGGGGCCCGGCGATAACCTATTAAAGAAATGCGACAGGTTGTTTTAAGGGTCAAGGCCATCCAGTTCACTGGATGGCCTTTTTTTATTTCGGGAGGGCTGTGCCTAGAACACTACGATCTGCTGGGTGTAGCACTTCGACAGCGCGGGATGGGATAGGCGGACGAAATAGGTGCCGGGCGCGAGGCCGGCGGGGATGGGCAGCGCGATGCTGCGGGACTTTGCGGAGGCTGAGAGTTTAGTCGAGACGGCGCCCGCGGTAGTTGTGGCACCGGCGGTTGGGACGGCGGGTAGCTCCTGGGATTCTATGAGGGCCCCGGACATGTTGTACAACTGGACCCGGTAGTTTCCGGGCTGATCGAGCCGGGCGGTTAAGGTGAGCAAGGCGCCGCGGGCCACGGGATTGGGATAGGCGATCAGTGCGGGGCGGGCAAGGCCGGCGGAGGCGAGAGTGTCTTTAAATAATGAGATGGTATCGGCGACGACCTTTGGCCTCTTCCTGCGTACCCGGGTGACGAAGACTCCGCCGGCGATCACTACTTCTCCTGGCATAACGACCTGGAATAGCTGCAAAGGACCCGCCGCGAGCAATTGGTCGACGTTCAGGGTAATGGTCGTATACCCAACGGCACTGATGGTCAATACCTGGTGCGGCGAGAGTTTGTTCATCGGGATGGTGAAACGGCCATCGGCATCGGCGATAACGCCATGCTTTGGACCGAACATGATGGTCGCATTATACACGGGCTTGCCGTTAGCGTCCACGACCCTGCCGCGAGCGGAATCGGGTGGCGCGAGGTCGGGTTGAACCATCGCGGCGGCGCCTGTCGATGTTCTGGCCTCTCTATGGTCATATCGAGCGGTTGGCGGGTTGTCGGGCTTCAACTGGGCAGACGCGTCCGAGGAAAAAAGCAAGCCGGCTATTAAGTATTGCCAAAAGCGCCATGGAGTTTTCCGCTCACGCGAAACGGCCAGGGGCCGTTGGAGCTGATCCTGGGCGAACCGGCCGCAGACCGGCCCCTGGCGCCGGGTAAACCACTGCATGAGCTGCTGATCGGTCATCAGGGTAAAATCGACTACGGTCTTTTGACAGGAACCGCAAAAGCGGCCTTGCCCGTTGGGAGACATCCGATCCCAGCTTTCGGAGCAGGGATTATCGATGCCGAGGCTTATGGTTTGCTGCATGTTCTGCATCTTTGAGGCTAAGATGCAGATGCCCCGAAAATTGCACAAAGCAGATCGGAAGGCGAGGAAACTAATAGTGTAAACGGTAAAAGATCTGATGCTGGTCGTAGTTACGCTGGAGATAGAGGATGGTCCGGACGGCCGCGGCGTTCAGATGCTTCAACTGTACGATGGTATGGGCCTGTTGTTTTACCATGGAATCGAGCCGGCTCGTCCTTTCTTCTAGGTTGTGGGCGCCCGCCATGAGTTCCTGGCAGCGACTATTTACGATGCCGTATGCTGCGAGCGAGGCGGAGGATCTTTGTCCGGCGGCGTCGGTGGCGGCTGAGAGGCGGAGGGTGTATATCGACAAAATGGCTACGGTTATAAGCCCGAGACCGGCGAGAAAGAAGCTTGCGATCTGCATGGGCCGATTCGAACGCTGTTTTTGGAGCGACTGGACCGTGGCATTGAGCTCTTTGAGCTGTTCGCTGATCTTCTCGGCCCAGATGCCGGCATGCTCGAGATTTTGCTGTTGCTGCCGGGTATTGGCGCTGATCTGTTCGAGATTTTGCTGTTGCTGCCGGGTGCTGGCGCTGATCTGTTCGAGGTGATGATATAGCTTTTGGAACATGAGTAGTGGTTGAGGCTTTCCAGCTACTCTACTGCAAAATTCATTCCTTGGAGGGCGAAAATTTTTCGTGGGAACGGGCGATGGTCACGATAGGTTCATGCCCTCGATGGGCGATGGAGCGGCTAGATCTTTCCTTTGACCCGGGAGAAGAAGCTCCGCTCCTGGAATTTTTCTTCTACTTCTTCGATGGCCTTCATCAGGTTGTTCCGGGTGTCGGTGAGCTCGGCGATGGCGGCGGTCATGGCCTTCCAGGTAGGCTGCATGCGTGTGACGAGCTGTTTGCCGCGGTCTGTGAGGATGAGGAGTCGCTTGCGCTGGTCGGCGCGATCCTTGCGGCTGCGGATGAGCTTTTCCTGCTCGAGCTCTTTGAGGAGGGTGATGGTGGAAGGATGGGCATAGCCGATCTCCGCCGCCAGCTCGACCACGCTGAGCTCCGGCTTTTGATGCAACGTATAGATCACGGGGAACCACCGGGGTTCGAATTCGATGTCCTGATCCTTGTAGATCAGGGCGCCGTCCCTACGGAACTGATCGCTGAGTCGTTGCAGCCGGGTGGCGATTGCCAGCAATCCCGACCTGTCGATTATATTCATTGGCGGAGGGTTAAATGATAAAATGTGTT
>DASZOW010000121.1:0-2409 GCA_035550615.1 Puia sp. | reverse complement strand
AAAAGTTGCTCGGAGTCCTGGTATTCGGGGCATTGTCTATGGGTGTTTTTGCTCTGAGCGATAAAAAATCCCAGGACGATACGCCCTGGGATTACGTTATGATGAAACACGGCAGGCTCATCGAGGTGCAGCATGGCCGGCAGATAAAGGTGAGGCGCAATATTACCCTCGTCAATGGGACGACCATACATGTCAATGGCAGGATCGACGACTCCAACGGCAAGACCAAGCATCTGAAAGAAGGGCAATATATCGAGATGGATGGCAAGATTGCCTGGCTAAAGGATATGGGCAAAGGGGATCATCGCTGACGAGCCGGATATGTTAGTTGGCTTCGGCCGGGACATGATCCTGGTACGCGGAGTAGACGCCTGTGTCGATGGTGATATGAAGCCGGTTCAGCATGGCTGTTCCCTGGCTGCAGCGGGACTAGAAACACGGGCAGGCCGGAAATTGTACAAAAGCATTGATCTTACATATACTGGCGGTACAGGGTATAGAGCACTTTTTCGTCGGCGGGGGTCCAGCAGTGCGTAGTGTCCTGTTCGAAATGGCGTTTGAAGGCCATGGCTGCGGCACTGCTGTCGCGAACGTCGTAGCCGACAAGGCGAAGAGCCGTCAGGCTGCTGAAATCGGCGGGCAGGGGAATAGCGGTAGTGTCGCCATACCAGAGCCCGAATCCTTTGTCAGCAAGTATTTTCCAGGGAAAGAAGGCGCTGGGGTCGTCCTTACGCCGGGGGGCGATATCGCCATGACCGATGAAGTTGGCGGTGGGGATGCCGTAGGTAGTTTTTAGTTTGGCGAGCAGATGCAGCAGACTATTGATCTGGGCGTCGGGAAAGGGTTCGAAGCCATTGTTGTCGAGCTCTATGCCGATGGAGATCGAGTTGACATCGGTGACGTTGCCCCAGCGGCTGTTGCCGGCCTGCCAGGCGCGAAGGTAGTCATTGAGCATGTGATGGACGGTGCCGTCGCGACAGATCACATAATGAGCGCTGACCTGAGTGCGGACGGTTGTAAAGGTCTGCAGGGTCTGAGGGCAGCTGTTCTGTGCCGTATGATGGATGATCACGAAGTTCGGTTTACGCAGGTTGAAGTTCGTGGTCCCTACCCAATAAGGGGAGGAAGGAACGGAGTCTGCGCCGATGGGCAGCGGGCATTCGTCGATGATGCGGGCATATTGCCTCGCTTGTTCCCTATACTGTTTGTTGGTGGCTTTGTACGGGTTGACCTTGCATCCTGCGACAAGGAGCAGCAAAAGAAATAAACGGACGGCGTGCTTCATACTAGGTATGTCGATCTTAGAGCTAAAGGTAGTGTTTTAATTTTCCTTTTTCCCATCGAAGGCGTCGAAAAGCGTTTTCATCTCTTTGGCTTTTTCAGGGAATTCGTCGATGACGTTGGTACGTTCGGAGGGATCCCAGCCCAGGTTGAATAATTCCTTGAGTACCGGCCCTTGATTACCGGAGACCGGGTCGGCCGAAGGAGCGGCTGCCTCCCGATACTTCCAATTCTCATAACGTACGGCTTCCGCCAGGCCATGGTTGACGATATAGATCGGGCGGTGGGGATAGGTTTTTCTGTCGGCTTTTCCCGTCAGGAGGGCTGCAATGTTTTGTCCATCGAGCGTGCGGCCGGCAGGCAAGGGGGCATGCGCCCACTCCGCGAAGGTGGGCAGGATGTCGAGATTGCTGATGGGATTGGTGAGCGAAAGACCTGCAACAGTATGCCCCTGCCAGTAGATAATAAAAGGTTCGCGGACGCCGCCTTCGTAGCTCTGACCTTTGGAGCCGCGGAATACGCCGGCGGTTCCGGCATGCCACCGTTTGGTGACGCCATCGCCCGACATCCGGATGGGGAATTCGATCCAGGGTCCGTTATCGCTGGAGAAGGCGATGATCGTATTGTCGGCCAGACCGAGGCTGACCAGGGTATGCCAGAGCACGGCGATGCTGGAATCCATATCTTCCACGACAGCGCCGAGCGGACCGCCTTCCTGTTTGGTCCGAAGATAGCCGGCGGAAGCGGCAAAGGCTACCGGGAGATGAGGCATATTGTACGCCAGGTACAGAAAGAAGGGCTGGTCTTTTTTCTGGGCGCGGATGACGCGGATGGCCTCCTGTGTATAGAGATGGGTCAGCGAGCTGTCGGCGGGCTTTTCGATCACCGGCGTCCTGTTCCGGTAGATCTTAATGGTCGTATCGGTCTTTACATAGGGATAGCGATAATCATGGCTATATAGCATGCCATAGTAAGAATCGAAGCCCTGGGCCGTTGGATAATTGTAGTCATGTTTGTCGCCGAGATGCCATTTCCCGATGATGGCCGTATGATAGCCTACGGCTTTGAGCATCTCGGCAATAGTCACTTCCTGGTCCGGGATACCCAAGGGAGAGCCGGGCGGGATCG
>DASZOW010000120.1:0-4879 GCA_035550615.1 Puia sp. | reverse complement strand
AGCTGCGAGGCGACAGCCTCAACCGCGACGGGTTCGGCACAAAGATCCTGCTCTACCAAAACGGCCATGTACAATCCGTGGAGCAATACCCTGTCCGCGGCTATGCATCTTCCGTCGATCCGCGGCTGCACTTCGGTCTGGGCAGGAACAGCCGCCCCGATAGCGTAACCGTAATCTGGCCGAATGGCCAGACCCAGCATCTGCAGCAGGTTCCGATCGATACCACCCTTGTCCTTTCCGAGGCCAGGTCTTCTTCCGGCCAATCTCCCCGCGAGTTCGTCCAGTCGTCCCGCCGCTCGTCCTCCCGCCCTTCACCTGGCCCCTCGCCGGATCTGCTTCCGCGTTCGGCCCTCATGCCGTCGCACCCGGCCCCGCTATTTGCCGACATCACCGATTCCCTGCGCGTCGATTACAAACACAAAGAAACCTTCTTCAACGATTTCGCCTTCAATAATCTTCTACCCCAAAAATATTCCCAGCTCGGCCCATTCATCAGCACGGGCGATATCGATGGCGACGGCCTCACCGATTTTTTTGTAGGGGGCGCTTATAACCAGTCCGGCGAGATCTGGCTACAGCAGAAGAAAGGCGGCTTTATCGGCAAAAAGCTGGTCCAGGGCGCCAAATACGAAGAAGACATGCAGAGCATCCTGGTCGATGTCAATGGCGATCATCATCCCGATCTGATCGTTGCCGGTGGGAGCTCGGAATTCGACAAAGATTCGCGATTCCTTACCCCGCGGCTTTATCTGGGTGACGGCAAGGGCAACTTTACCGTGAGCCATGACGCCTTTCCCGCAGCCGTGAACACCATGGCGCAAAGCATGAGTTGTACCACTTCCCCCTTACGGATCTTCCTTGGCGGCCGCGTATCGCTGGATTATCCCTATTCCCCCAAAAGCTATCTGCTCGAATATCGGAACGGTGCATTCGTCGACATCACGCAGGAAGTCTGCCCCGCGCTATCCGAAGCCGGGATGGTCACGTCATCCGCTTGGGCCGATTTGGATGGCTGCGGACAGGAAGAGCTGATCATCGCCGGCGATTGGATGCCGGTCCGCGTCTTCAAGTTCCGCGGCGGACGGCTGCAGGAAATCACCGATTCCCTCGGCCTGGGTCATGATCTTGGCATGTGGAAAAGCCTTGCAGTGGCCGATGTAGACGGAGATGGCGACGTCGATATCATCGCCGGCAATCTGGGGTGCAATAATCCATACAATGTTTCCGAAGAAACACCGATGAGCCTATACGCCAAAGACTTCGAAGGCAATGGGCGCATCGATCCCCTGTTTTGTTACTATTTGCCGGATGAAGCCGGGAATAAGACATTACAGCTCGGAGTAAACCTGACCCAGTTGACCCGACGGATGCCTTCTATGAAAAAGCGGTTCCTGAAAAATGCCGATTTCGCGAGGGCCGGCATCGCCGAACAGTTCCCCGGTGAAAAGCTCGAAGAAGCCATTCATCTTACCTGCAATGAACTGCATACCTGCTGGTTCGAGAATCTGGGGCATGGAAAATTCCGCAAACATATTCTGCCGATAGAAGCCCAGTTCGCGCCGGTGAATGCAGTTTTGGCCCGTGATCTCGATGGCGATGGAAAATTGGATCTTTTGTTGGCCGGTAACGAATACCAGACAGAGGTGATTAATGGACGTTATGACGCCTCTTATGGCTTATTCCTCAAAGGAACAGGCGGCGGAAATTTCCAACCCATAAGCCACCTTCCCCAGGGGATCTTTATCCAGGGGGATGTCAAAGACATCAAATCGATAAAAGATGGCCATGGCCGGGACTTGATCCTGGTGGCGATAAACAATGACCGGATACGCATCTTCCAACCCAGATAAACTATCCATAACAAACAAATAAGGAAAAGATGAATAGATGTTTTTTGGCTTTGCTCTTTATAGTAATCACAGCAAGTTCGACCCAGGCGCAAAAGCATTCCTTTTCATACAACGACACCGCATTTTTATTGGATGGCAAACCATTTCAGATCATCTCCGGTGAGATGCATTATATCCGCATTCCCAGGGCCGCATGGCGGCAACGGATGAGGATGGCAAAAGCCATGGGCATCAACACCATCGGGACGTATGCATTTTGGAATGTACATGAACCCCAAAGAGGCCGGTTCGATTTCTCAGGCAATAATGATATTGCCGAATTCGTAAGGATCGCCAAAGAGGAGGGTTTGTGGGTCATCCTTAGGCCCAGTCCCTATATCTGCGCGGAATGGGAATTTGGCGGCTATCCCTATTGGCTCCAGAATATCCGCGGACTCGTGGTGCGGAGCAAGGAACCGCAATATCTCAGAGAATACGAAACGTATATCGATCGGCTTGGAAAAGAGTTGTCACCGTTACTCGTCACCAATGGCGGCAATATCCTGCTCGTTCAGGTCGAGAACGAATATGGCTCTTATGCAACCGACAGAGAATATCTCGAGATCAATCGGCGCATGTTCGTCAAAGCCGGTTTCAATTGCCTGTTGAATACCTGTGATGCAGCCAGGGACCTCGATAAAGGAACCCTGCCCGGAGTGCTGCCCGCGATCAATGGCGATAACAGTCCCGGGCAGGTAAAGGCGATGATCAATAAGGTCCACAATGGCAAGGGCCCTTATTTTATGGCGGAGTGGTATCCCGCATGGTTCGATTGGTGGAGCGAGCCGCATCACACCGTATCGCCCGAAAAGTATGCCCGGCAATTAGATTCCGTTTTATCGGCCGGAATTTCCATCAACATGTATATGTTTCATGGCGGGACCACCCGTGGTTTTATGAATGGCGCCAATTGTTACGATACCTCGTATTATCAGCCACAGGTCAGCAGTTATGATTATGATGCCCCGTTGGATGAGGCGGGCAATGCCACCGAAAAGTTCATGGTGTTTAGAAGCGTCATCGAGCGCCATCTCCCCAGGGGCCGGCATCTTCCCCCCGTGCCCGCGCCAAAACCGGCGATCACCCTGCCTGTGGTCAGGTTCAGGGAACAGGTCCGGTTATTCGATATCCTTCCCGAACCCCGAAAGTCTTCCCGGCCGCTGACCTTCGAAGATCTCGATCAGGCTTATGGATATGTCCTCTATAGGACAAAGATCAAGACTGCGGCGTCCATTGCCACTACTCATGGCCCCGCATACGCTCCCGCCAGTACCTCTGCCAGTACCCCTGCCAGCACTCCCGCCAGTACTCCCAGTACCCCTGCCAACACTCCAGCCAGTACTGCCGCCAGTACCTCTGCCAGTACACCTACCAGCACTCCCACCAACACTCCCGCCAGTACCCCTGCCGCCGCCGCCACCGTCACCGGCCTGCTCACCATAAAGGACCTCCGCGACTATGCATTGGTGTTCGTCGATGGGAAAAGGGCAGGCATATTAAACCGGATGTTGAAACAGGACAGCCTTTTGATCTCGTTGCCCGGCGGCGAAGCCACTGTCGATATATTGGTAGAAAATCTGGGCCGGATCAATTTTGGGCCGCATCTATTGGACAACCAAAAAGGCATTACCCAAAAAGTGCTGTTCAACCAGCAGGAGCTTATAGGATGGGAGATGTTCTCGTTGCCCTTTGATCCCATCGATTCGATAAGATTTGCCCGAGCCGCCGCTTCAACCCAAATGCCAGCCCACACACCCGGTGAAATGCGACCGTCCTTGCCCAGGCAAGTGCCGCCCCCCGCCTCCTCCCAAATGCCGGTGCTCAAACGAGCCACGTTCCAGCTAACTACTATCGGTGACACCTACCTGGATATGCGCCAGTGGGGGAAAGGCTGTGTCTGGGTCAATGGCCATAATCTCGGGCGGTATTGGGAAATAGGCCCTCAGCAAACATTGTATGTGCCGGCGGAATGGCTAAAGAAAGGGAGGAACGACATCGAAGTGCTCGAATTATTAAAGCCCGGGCAAAACGAGCTCAAAAGCCTGGAAAAGCCGATTCTAAATGAACTCCGGCCTGCATCGCCCCAAAATCCCTGATCCGTGCCGCCATGTCCGCTGAAATGCCCTAAATTAGGAGCATGAAAACCACGATCATCCTGTTAGCCGTTCTGCTTGGCATTTCATCCGCCGGCAACGCAGCCACGCCGTCCCAGGGCCACACCGCCCGAAGAGCTGTATGAAAAATATGCCGACCAGAACTCCGGCATCCCCTTCTTTCTCATCATGGCCGCGGACGGCGCCGTCATCGCCGACTCCCGCATCAAACCCGCCGGCGCCAAACCCGGCTCCTCCGGCGCCAACATCGGTTATCCCGGCTCCAAAGAAGAGATCACTTATTTCATGCGCGTGCTCCATGAAACCACCAGCCTTACCACCGACCAGCTCAAAACCATCCGCGCACAGCTCGCCAAAAGTTCCCGTCCCGGATTTTAACTTACCTTCATGCCCTCTTGGCGTTTACATGATACAACAATTCCATCAAGGCCGGACCAAGGCGCTATTCCGCCTGGTATATGACGAATCGACATTCGACCGCGTTTTTTATGGCAAGGACAGGAGGGAACGGCTGCTTACCATTGCCTGGAACCGCGGCCCGGCGCAGCAGGTCAATATCGATAATGTCGACTATGAATTTCCCGCCAACACCATCCTGTGCCTGATGGTTAATGAAGCGTTTCATTTTGAAGATCCCGCCGCCATCGTTGCCTGGCAATTCAACAGAGAATTCTATTGCATCGTCAATCACGACAAGGAAGTAAGCTGTGTCGGGTTTCTTTTTTATGGGTCCGCTCAAAAAATGTTCATCACCCTGAGTGAAGCGGATACCGAGAAAATAGCCACGCTGATGCAGATATTCATAGACGAACTGGGGCTCGAAGATCATATACAGGGAGAAATGCTGCAGGTAATGTTGAAACGCCTGATCATTAT
>DASZOW010000119.1:0-3744 GCA_035550615.1 Puia sp. | reverse complement strand
GATCTGGACGGGGTCCAGTGTTTTAGCGCGGATGAGGCTTTTTTCGAAGCCGCCGTCGATGATCGCCGCTGACAGGGACGTAAAGATGCCGGTGAGGGCGATGAGGCCATAGTCCCTCGGTTCCAGCAGCCGGGCCAGGATGACGCTAACCACAAACTGGACGATCTGCAGGGAAAATTTCTCTACGATCGCCCAGAGGGAAGCGGTGACTGCTTTGGATTTGAGATCCTGAAAATCTGCCATAGGTTGAGATGGGTGAGCGGCGGTTGCGGGGGTGTTTTGCGATGCGGGATCAGAATGGTTCCAGGAGTCCATACAGATAATCGGGCACGCGGGTCTTCAGCTTTTCGGCATCGCTGGCGACCATTTCGCGGACGAGCATGGGAAGATCGTATTTCGGTTCCCAGCCGAGCTTTTGTTTTGCTTTAGTGGGGTCGCCGATCAGCAGTTCTACTTCCGTGGGCCGGAAATAGGCCGGGTCGACCGCTACTACGCGGGCGCCGATGGGGACCTGGTATTCGTCCCGGGAGCAGGAGACCACGACGCCGGTTTCTGTGAGGCCGCTGCCGACGAATTCGACGCCGATGCCGAGTTCTGCGAAGGCCATCTGAATAAAATCGCGTACGGTCGTGGTAACGCCGGTGGCCAGGACATAGTCATCGGGAGCGTCCTGCTGGAGAATGCGCCACATGCCTTCGACATAGTCTTTTGCGTGGCCCCAGTCCCGGCGCGCGTCGAGGTTTCCCATATACAAACATTCCTGCAATCCGAGGCCGATGGCGGCTACGGCGCGGGTGATCTTACGGGTGACAAAAGTCTCGCCGCGTTGGGGGCTTTCATGGTTAAACAGGATGCCGTTGCAGGCATAGATGCCGTAGGCTTCCCGGTAGTTGACGGTGATCCAGTAGGCATAGAGCTTAGCTACGGCGTAAGGGCTACGGGGATAGAAAGGAGTCGTTTCGCGCTGGGGGATCTCCTGTACCAGGCCATAGAGCTCCGAGGTCGAAGCCTGGTAGATACGGGTCTTTTTTTCGAGACCCAGGATGCGGATCGCTTCCAGCAGGCGGAGGGTGCCGATGCCATCGGCGTTGGCGGTATATTCAGGCGTGTCGAAGCTTACCTTGACGTGGCTCATGGCCGCGAGATTGTAGATCTCGTCCGGTTGTGTCTCCTGGATAATGCGGATCAGATTGGTGCTGTCCGTCATGTCCCCGTAGTGCAGCCGGAACCGGACATGTTTTTCGTGCGGGTCCTGGTAAAGATGGTCGATGCGGTCCGTGTTGATCAGAGAAGATCTTCTTTTGACGCCGTGGACCAGATAGCCTTTGTCGAGCAACAGTTCGGCCAGATAAGAGCCGTCCTGACCGGTGATGCCGGTGATCAGTGCTGTTTTCATGTATGCAATGTTTAAGTTTGGATCAATGGTTAACGAAAGGATTCATAGGCGATGGCGGAGCCCGAGGTAGTGATGACCTCGACGTTTTGTTTTTCAACTTCGGCCACCATGATATAGCCCAGCGAGGGGAGCGCGATCTTGACGCTCCTGCTTTTTACCGCGATGACGTTGCCTTCCTGGGTGATGAGCGGGCCTTTGATGATCCGGACGCGGTCGTCGAGATTCACGGCCGTCTTTTCCAACTGTACGTTGGAATACTGATCGGTGAATTTCCGGATGGCGTCGATCTCTTCCTCTTTGATGACGGCTGGTTTGCGGAGCCAGTATACGAGGTTCACGACCCCCGAGATACGGCTCAGTTCAGAGTGGCGGGATTCTTCCGTCCGGACAAATACATAAGAAGCAAATAAAGGTTCCGAGACGAATTTTTTCCGGTCATGCCATTGACGCAGTACCCTGTTTAGCGGACAATAACTTTCGAATGCGTTCCTGACCAGGTTTTCTGCAACTTTTTTCTCCCACCTGGGCTTTGTGTAAACGGCATACCAATGCATGTTCATAGATGTAATTTTTTGGATCAATAAATATCTACGCGAAAGGCTTCGCCCATCTCAGTAACAGGAGTGCTCTACTGAGTGAACTTGGGGGTGGTCAGTACTATTGTGAAACCCGGATCAGGCCTTATGCAGCTTGCGGACGGAGGATACCCGCCGTTGTTTTACGGAGAATTCGTTTCCGTAGCCAAGGTCCAATCCATATTTTCCGCCAAAGAATCCTCGAGACTTAATGCTGTTGAAAACGATGACGAGGTTCTTCAAAGGCTTGATCTTATTGTTCTCATCCAGCAATTGTATGTACGCTTTCGGGGTAAAATCGTGGCGCACGACGTACAGCGAGATATCGCAGTATTCCGTGAGCACATAGGCATCGCTTACCGGGTTCACCGGCGCCGTGTCGATGATTATGAAATCGAACACCCCTTCGAGGTAATCGAACAATTCGTTGAGCCGGCTATTGAAAGACAGGTCTGTCAGGTCCCCGCTTTCCTCTCCGGCCGCCGTGATGAACAGGTTTTTATAGGAAGTGCTCTTGATGATCTCATAGGGTTCGATATCGCCTTGCAGGAAATCAGCCAGGCCCGGACCGGCCGCCGGTTCGAATTCGGCGCTGACCCTGGGATTGCGCAGATCGAAATCCAGCAGGATCACTTTTTTGCCGGCGCTGGCGAGACTGACGGCCAGGTTGGCGCTTACAAAGCTTTTACCTTCACCGGAGATGCTGGAAGTAACGAGCAGCTTCCGGTTCGTATTATTCTTGGCATGCAATCCCAGTGCCGTCCGCAACTGGCGGAACTGTTCGGTGAGGATCACGGGACGGGGATGATTCGGCACCAGCAGGGACTTGGACCGGCCTGCGGAAGCCAGCTCGGCGACTATGGGTACGACGGTATACGTCTCGATCTCGCGGCGGAACAGGATCCTGTTGTTCACAAATTCCCGGGTATAAACGACCCCACATCCCAGCAGAAGCGCTGCCGCGAGGGCAATGCCGAGGATGATCGGCTTTTTGGGTGAGATGGGGTCGAGCGAGGACTCGGCCCGGTCGATGGTCCGGCTGTCGGAGATCGTGGAAGCATAGGATAGCGACGCCTCTTCCCGTTTTTGAAGCAGGAAAGAATAGACATTGCTCAGGATCGACTGCTGGCGGGTGCTTTGAAGCAGGGTGCGTTCCTTGCCAGGCAGTCCTTCCAGCCGTGTCGCATATTTGTCATTGGTGGATTGCAGGTTCGCCAGTCCGGCCTGGAGGCTGAGTTTCCGGATGCGGATATTTTCGAGGATATTCGGTTTGATCTTTTGAATCTCGTTGGACAGGGACAGCATCACGGGGTTGTTCTCGCCGACGGTCTTGTGCAGTTTATCGTAGTTGGCGCGGTCGTCGTATAATTTCTGCAACAGGGAGGTAAGCCCTTCGTCTTCGATACCCAGGGTGGAGGGCACGATCCCGTTGGCGCCGTCGTCGCTGCGTACATATTTCTCCACTTCGTTCAATACCGCCAGCTGCATATTGATGTCGGAGGCCTTTTGGTCATTGGCGCTGACATTCTGCAGATAGGCCGTTCCCTGTTCGCTGAGATCGGCGCCGCCGCTTTCCACTTTGTTCCGCTGCAGTTTCCCTTCCGCGCTGTCCAGTTCTCTTTTCACATGCAGCAGGCGGTTCTCCACAAAGGACAGGGTGTTGATGGCCAGCTGGTTCTTATCGTCAATAGAAGCGTGGTCATAGACTGTGATCAGCTCGTTCAGGATATCCTCGCCGCGGCGGGGGACCTCGTCGCTCAGGGTGAGCGTGAC
>DASZOW010000118.1:0-1954 GCA_035550615.1 Puia sp. | reverse complement strand
CCTCCCGATCTACGAGTTCGAAACCGAGTATGGGCCGGTGATGCGGAAACATGGACTCGATTTTGTGTTCCTTGTGACGCCCGAGACCTCGCCGGAGCGGATAAAGAAAGTAGATGCGCTGAGTACCGGTTTTCTTTATGCCGTATCCTCCTCCTCGACTACCGGGAAGGACAAGGACATGGGTGACCAGGAGGCATATTTCCGCCGGTTGCAGCAGATGAAGCTGCGAAATCCCGTGCTGGTAGGTTTCGGCATCCGGGACAAGTCCAGTTTCGAGGCGGCATGCCGGTATGCAAATGGCGCCATCATTGGAACCGCGTATATACGCGCTATCGAGCAAACGTCGGACATCGATGCGGCAACTAAAAAATTCTTATCAGGGATCGTTGGAGCGGGGGCCATGTCGGTATGAAGCTGGTGATCATCAAATACAATGCGGGAAATATTCAGAGTGTACTATATGCGCTCGAGCGGATAGGCCGCCAGGCGGTGGTAACAGACGATCCGGTGCAGATCATGTCGGCTGACAAGGTCATTTTTCCCGGCGTGGGGGAGGCCAGTACGGCCATGGAATATCTGCGCGGGCGGGGGCTCGACGAGTTGATCAGGGGGTTGCGGCAGCCGGTGCTGGGCATCTGTCTCGGAATGCAGCTGATGTGCAGTTATAGCGAGGAGAACGATACGACCTGTCTGGGGATATTTGAAGAAAGGGTGCGGAAGTTTGCGCCGGCGGATGCCGCTGTCAAGATCCCGCAGATCGGATGGAATAATATCTATGATCTGCGATCGCCTTTGTTCGAAGGGGTCGCGGACGGCAGCTATTGTTATTTCGTACATGGGTATTACGCCGCGCTGGGAGCACAGACGATCGCGAAGACCGATTATGTGCAGCCGTATAGCTCGGGTCTGCATACCGGCAATTTTTATGGCGTGCAGTTTCACCCCGAGAAGTCGGCGCAGGCAGGAGAACAGATATTGAGAAACTTTATAGATAAGATTTGAATTCATGGAGATCATACCGGCAATAGATATCATCGATGGAAAATGCGTCCGGCTGACACAGGGCGATTATTCGCAAAAGAAGATCTATAACGAGCATCCGCTGGAAGTGGCGATGGCATTCGAAGATGCCGGGTTGCGCCGGCTGCATCTCGTGGACCTGGATGGCGCCAGGGCCGGTGCGGTAAAGAACTGGAAGGTGTTGGAGACACTGGCGGGAAAGACTGGGATGGTCATCGATTTTGGCGGGGGCATCAAGACGGCGGCGGATGTAGATATCGTCTTCAACTCGGGCGCTGCACTGGCGACGGTAGGAAGCATGGCGGTGAAGAACGGACCGCTTTTTGTAGAATGGCTGGGGACGTATGGTGCGGAGCGTTTTTTGCTTGGCGCCGATGTAAAGAATGAGAAGATCGCGGTGGGTGGCTGGTTGGAGACCACGGATCGCTGGATCTACGACTTTATCCAGGAGTATATGGAGAAGGGAGTGGAGCAGATCTTTTGTACGGACGTCAGCAAGGACGGACTGTTGCAAGGGCCGGCCATCGAGCTGTATAAAAATATCGTAGACAAGTTCCCCGGGCTGCATTTTATCGCCAGCGGCGGGGTCAGCGGGATCGATGATGTGTATCGACTGGAGGAGGTGGGATGTAAGGGCGTGATCATCGGGAAGGCCATCTATGAGGGCCGGATAAAACTGAGTGAACTATGCTAACGAAACGAATCATTCCCTGTCTGGATATCAAGGACGGCAGGACCGTCAAGGGAATCAATTTCGAGAATATCCGCGATGCGGGTGACCCGGTGGAGCTGGGGGCGTTGTATGCCCGGGAGGGAGCCGACGAGCTGGTGTTCCTGGATATCACGGCGACCAACGAGAAGAGAAAGACCTTACGCGAACTGGTCAACAGGATCGCGCATCATATCAATATCCCCTTTACGGTGGGTGGGGGTA
>DASZOW010000117.1:0-14454 GCA_035550615.1 Puia sp. | reverse complement strand
GGTGAATATCTATGGACATTTGGCTAAATTTAACGCATAATTTTTTCTCTTATGAGCTATACTCCCAGTTCCACCCGTTACGATGCGATGGAATACCGCCGTTGCGGCCGTAGCGGACTCGTGTTACCAGCTGTTTCGCTTGGCCTTTGGCATAATTTCGGCGGCGTCGATACCCTCGAAAACTGCCGGAATATCCTGCGTCTTGCCTTCGACTCGGGGATCACGCATTTCGATCTGGCCAACAACTACGGGCCGCCACCAGGTTCCGCCGAAGAAAATTTCGGCCGCATCCTGAAACAGGATTTTCATGGTTATCGCGATCAGCTGATCATCTCTTCCAAAGCAGGCTATTATATGTGGCCCGGTCCTTATGGCGAATGGGGCTCGAAGAAATATCTCGTGGCCAGTCTCGACCAGAGCCTGAAACGGATGGGGCTCGACTATGTCGATATCTTCTATCACCACCGGCCCGATCCCAACACGCCGCTCGAAGAGACCATGACCGCCCTCGATCTCATCGTCCGCCAGGGGAAGGCCTTGTATGTGGGCATCTCGAATTACCAGGCCGAAGACGCCGCAAAGGCGATCCGTATCCTGCGTGAGCTGGGCACGCCCTGTCTGATCCACCAGCCGAAATATTCCATGTTCGAGCGCTGGGTAGAAGGCGGGCTGCTGAACCTGCTGGAGAAAGAAGGGGTTGGGTGCATCCCCTTTTCGCCGCTGGCACAGGGCCTGCTGACCAACAAATATCTCAAAGGCATTCCCGAAGACTCGCGGGCTCATAAAAGCACGGGCTTCCTGCAAGAGAAAGAAATCACCCCGGAAAAGATCGAAAAAGTCAAAAAACTCAACGACCTCGCCATCAAACGCGACCAGACGCTGGCGCAAATGGCCCTGGCGTGGATCCTTCGCGACAAAAGGGTCACCTCTGTCCTCATCGGGGTCAGCCGGCCGGAACAGGTCACCGACTCGCTCCAATGTTTTCGTAATACCTGGTTCTCAGCGGAAGAGCTCGAAGCTATCGAAAGCATCCTCCGCTAAACGTTCCGAAAATTTCATTATAGGGAATTATATATTATTGGCTGTCAATCGTTTGGCAGCCAATTTCTGTTTAAGGGAAGCGTCTTTCCCAAATCCGGAAGCATATGTATAATCGATATATGTAATTGTTTATTTGCCAATGCCAACCGAATTGGCATCGCGATTGGAATATTTTAGTCATAATTGATTACCCTTATGAAACAGTACATTCTTTACCTCTTAAGCCTGGTTGTCTGCGCCACCGCAGAAGCCAATCCTGGCCCGCTCCCGGTAGCCGCCAGCACTACTTCCGCCGCCGCCACCAAGACCGTTATGAATGCCGGCGCCGTTCGTTTCCAGTTCAACACGATCATTTCCAGCCAGGACTACACGGATTCCGTACTGGTCATCTTCGATCGCTACGACCACACGGGAGCCGGCGTCATCTACCAGATGTATGCTGCCGACAGCCTGCAGGGCATCGACATCACCAACGTGCCGGCCGGTAAGTACTATGTTACGATCCAATGTGTAGGCGTACATCATGACCGGATGGAGAAAGTGATCACCGTCAAGTCCAGAAAAAATGAAAAGGTTCGCATCAAGCTCGATGACACGGAAGTATTTTCCAAAGATGGTGTTGTGATCCCTGCTTTCCGTCCTGATTTTGCCGATATGGCTGTCCTGAAGACCAAGTAATCCGCCGATATCCTCCCCAGTTTTCGCATTTCGTTCTTCTCTCGTTCAATATCCCCAGTTCGTTCAATATCCCCCCGATTCAGTATCCCCGCTTAAACAGCACGAGCGCTGTCAACAAGAATAAACCTGACAACAAGATCAGGAAACTGCCCAGAACTCCGACATACAATATCCCAAAAAGAACCAGACATAGTTTCAAGTAGTCGTCCATTGGCATGGATGTGGCCAGCAAAAGGGAGTATAGCCAAAGCAGAACGCTATAACCCGAGAAAATAAACATACAGCTATCGGTTATCCGAATGGGATCCGGCGTCAGCCAGCCCAGCGTCAGCATTTCCGGTAACAGCAACAGGCCACAGAAGAAGGCTATCTGAATAAACCGGCGGAACAGCGGTACGGGAAGGGCCCGGTACCACAAGATTTTTGTCGTCTCCAATGCCCGGCAACGGTAGAGCAAGAGCCCATGACCGAATAATGCCAGGCTGTATACAAAATATGGGAGCCGCAGATCGTAGTCATCCCGTGTCTGAGTTCGCAACATCCCATACAGGGCCATGCAGCTGAAAAGCTTGATCCCGATCAGCATCCATTTGCCTTCGACCAGCAGATAACGTGCGAGGATCGACCAATATGGCATAAACCGGCCGTTCCTTGCGGGGATGGCCCCCGCTTTTATATCCGGATGCCGGAGACGATAGCCATATCCAGCCGCCCCCAAACCGATCAGCAGCATCACATACAACGGCACCACAACCGCAAAAAGAGGTGTCTTTTGATGCCACGCCACGCCAGCAATCACCAGTGCATAACCCCAGACCGGAAAAAGCAGCCATGCCTGTACGGCCAGGAAACAGCCATATAAGCGCCGGCGTCGGAGACGCAGCAACTCACCGAGGAACAAGTATTCCGGCCCCATGAGGATGCGATCCACGAAGCTGGCCACCTTAGCTGCATACCCCAGCCAGGCCAGCGCCACCAGGGCCATGAACAGCGGCGACTTAAGCATCCCCAGGATCAGCGAATAATGATAAGCCAGCTGCATACCCGGTGATACCGCTCCAAAAAGGACGAGGAATAGGACCAGGAAAAAACCGGCCTGCTCATGGTACCATGTTTTAACTATAATTTTATTTAAAATATCCGCCGTAGTTCTCATACCATCAATCTTATATAGCAGTCAACAATTTTCATTGTCTGTAAGTCCGGTAAGGCGATATCCTGGTGAGAGCTGAGCAGGAAGCTGGTCCCGAACTCGTGGCGATAATCGGCTATCAGCGTCGCCAGGGCGATGGCGCCGGGTTCGTCGAGAGTAATGAACGGCTCGTCCAAAGCCACGAGGGCGGGGCGACCCAGCAGGGCCAGCAACAGCGATATCTTCTTCGTCATGCCGCTCGACCAGCCGGCTGCGCGGGTCCCAAGCCAGGGACCGATACCCAGCGCCGAGCAGAGCCGGTCCACCTGAACGGGCTCCGGATGCAGGATATTCCGATAAAAGCTGAGCAGCTCGGCGCCGGTCAGAAAACCCGGATACAGCGGTTCCGCATCGGCCCAGGCAACCTGCCGGCGGTAACCGACGGCGTCCTTCCGGATACTGCATCCGAGCAACCGGATATCCCCTTTGAAAGGCAAAATCCCGGCAATGATCCGCAGCAGGGTCGTTTTGCCGGCGCCATTCGGTCCCTGAAGCCAAAAGATGCCCGGGTCCAGCCGAAGATGCGGGATGTCCAGGATCGGGTTTCGTCCATAATTCTTTTGAACATTGATCAATTCAAGCATGCGAGATTTGTCGCACAAGCCTGCCGAATGTTTCAGCGGTCAGCTGGGCCGGGCATATTCGGTGGGGAAGCGGTCAGCCGGCCCGGGCATATTCGCTGGGGGAGCGGATTTACCAACAATGCCAGCGCTACCGGTTACAATTACGTATATTCGAAGGCTCGATCAAAGTTACCCCATGAGTTTTTTGAGTTTTTCTTTCAGGTTGCGTGCGCTGCTGATTGGCGCCGGGTTATTATCGGGTGTCTGGCTGCAGGCGCAGACCGTCTATGACGTTGTGCTTGGCCGGATCGCCGGTGATCTGCAGGGGTCGGTGTCCGATGGAAGGTTGAATGCCGGCGTGGACCGCGATCTAAAGACGTTGTTGGCTGGCGGTTTCTGGCCCGACGTCCAATATAGCAATCCCGGGTTCGAGCATCTCGCGCGGGTGAGGACGTTTGCGATGGCCTTTAGCCGGCCGGGCGGCCATTTTTTTGGCGATCAGCAAGTCTATGTCGCCATCAATTCTGCATTGCAATACTGGCTTGACAAGGACCCAAGGAATCGAAACTGGTGGTTCAATGACATCTCTTATCCACAGCAGCTCGGGCAGATCATGATCCTGATGCGTACGGGTCCCAAGACCTTGCCACGGGAGATGGAAGATCGGGTGGTCCAGCGGATGACCCGTAAGCTGAAGCCGGGCGATTTCGCCAACACCTCCGACGAGGCCCTGCATTATCTGTATCGTGCGTGTCTGACCAGGAATAAGGCGACGATGGATTCGGCCGTTCATTTCCTGTTCGAGCCGGTAGCGATCCGGCCGGACGGCCAGGGTTTGCAGGTCGACAATAGCTATTTCCAACATGGCCGCCAGCAGGCAATAGCGAGTTATGGCGCTGTGTTCGTCGCCAATTCTTATAATGCTGCCTGGTATCTTCGCAATACCGAATATGCGATGCCGGGGGAGCAGCTGAAGTTATTGACCAGGTTCTTTAGGGATACCTATCTGCAGTCGATGCGGGGAGGGTTTTTCGATTTCAATACCAAGGGGCGGGGGGTGAGCCGTGTCAATGCCCTTGGTGGGGACGTTCAGCCGTTGCTGCAGAAGGCGGTGATGATCGATCCTGGCATAGCGGATAGCCGTTCTTCCGTGAACAGGCACTACTGGGTCGGCAGCTATACCTTGCATACACGTCCCGGCTATTCCGTGAGCGTACAGCTAAGTTCTGTCCGGACGTTGAGGACGGAACGCGGAAATAACGAGAATATCCTTGGAAAGTTCCTGCCGGACGGGGCTACGGATATCCGGCGGCGTGGCGGAGAATACTATAATATCATGCCCGTTTGGGAATGGGACAAGCTGCCGGGCGTCACGAACCGCGATTATGGTGATGACAGCGGGTGTATCATTCGCAAGGAATGGGGCGTGCCGGGGACTAGTGAATTCGCCGGCGGTGTCAGCGATAGTCTGTATGGCGCTGCGGCGTATATCCTCGATTATGACAGCGTGCAGGCACATAAATCCTGGTTCTTTTTCGACAGCGAGATGGTGTGCCTGGGGGCGGGTATCCGCAGCAAGACGGCTGAGCGTATCACGACGACGGTGAATCAATGCTGGCAGGCGGGTGAGGTGCGGGCAGGTGGTGAAGATGGCGTTATGCGGATAAAAGAAGGGCGTTCCGCGGCCGGGAGGTGGGCGTGGGTTTGGCATGACAGTGTGGGGTACTTTTTTCCGGCGGGCGGCGCTTCCAACGGCGCTGTTCATATCCGGGTGGGCAAACAGAGCGGCAGTTGGTTTCGCATCAACCGCAGCGGCTCGAACGCCGGTGTATCGGGCAAAGTTTTTACCCTCTGGATAGACCATGGGACGGCGCCTTTGGATTCCGGTTATGCTTACCTGGTAGTACCGGGCATCGGCAGCCCGGCGGCTATGAAAGCCTATAATATGGCTTCGGTTCGCATTGTTCGCAATACGGCCGATATGCAGGCCGTGGAGCAGCGTCAACTGGATATTCTGCAGGTCGTATTCTATGCTCCCGGAACGCTGATCGATGGTCGGGTGACGGTGGGTGTGGACCGGCCTTGTATGGTGATGATCCGGGATGTGCATGGGTCACGACCGCGGATATATGTCGCCGACCCTTCGCAAAAACTTACGTCGCTGGAAGTGTCGCTGCGACTGCCCGCTTATTCCGATATGCGCCGGGTCGAATGTATGCTGCCGAAGACGCCGTATGCGGGGAGTACCATAAAATTAAGTCTCGAAAAATAAGAAAATGAAAAAGCTGTTTATCTTGTCTGTCTCTTTTCTACTTGTTTTTATTGTAAATGCACAGCCCGCCGGGGCCGAGAGGGGGCGCGGGTCGGATCTCGGTATAATGAAAAAAGTAGCCGACTGGCAGTTGGCGTCCTGGAAGACCCAGGGCATGCGCTGGCCGGCGTACGATTGGGTCAATGGCGCGTGTTATGCCGGTCTTTTTGCTATGGGGCAGGTCTCGGGGGACTCGGCTTATTACAAGGCGTTGTATGCCATCGGCGAATCGCTCGACTGGAATACGGGCCCGCGGCGGCAGATGGCCGACGACTATTGTATCGGGCAGATGTATGCGCAGATGTCGCAGCTGTATAAAGATCCGCGGCTGCTGGCGCATTTCCGGGCGCAGGCCGATTCTATCTGCAACCGGCCCCATGCCGAGTCGCTGGAATGGAAGAATCATATCCATCTTCGCGAATGGGCGTGGTGCGATGCCTTGTTCATGGGACCGGCGGGTCTGGCGATGCTATCGCGGGCCACGGGCGACCGGCGCTATCTCGATATGGCCGATACGTTGTGGTGGAAAACGACGGACTACCTGTTCGATCCCAAGGAAGACCTCTATTACCGGGACAGCCGGTATTTTGGGCAGAAGGAGGCCAATGGCAAAAAAGTCTTTTGGTCGCGCGGGAATGGCTGGGTCATGGGTGGGCTGGTGCGGATGCTCGACAATATGCCTGCGAATTATCCCGACCGGCCGCGGTTCATCCGGCTATTCAGGCAGATGGCCAAACGGATCGCCGGTCTGCAGCAGCCTGATGGCACCTGGCATACGTCGTTGCTCGATCCGGCCAGCTATCCGAACCAGGAAACCAGCGGTACCGGTTTTTACTGTTATGCGCTGGCCTGGGGCGTCCATCACGGCGTACTGAGCCGGGCGACATACTGGCCAGTGGTTTTGAAATCCTGGAATGCGTTGAAGGCTGCCGTGCAGCCTGACGGAAAGCTCGGATGGGTCCAGCAGATCGGCGACAAGCCCGGTGCTGCCGATGCCAACAGCACGGAGGCTTATGGTACCGGGGCGTTTCTGCTGGCCGGTGCGCAGATATTGGCGATTGAGGTGCGATAGCCGTTTTTGTCTTATAATTAATATTATGTTAAATAGGATTAAACAATAATAGCTCCCCGACTAATCTGGCTGTGTCACGGTTTTAGCGAGATCGACGCCTACACTACGGCGCTTGTAAAACGATTGGACGAAAATCTTCCAAAAATTCAAGGGGACAAGGAGCAATTAAAACTATCTTTTTCTGTCGCGGCAGAATTTACCATTTCATAATTGCGGGGGCACGATCATGTCCGCATTGATCTCGCGGAGGCTGCGGCAGCCGGCAAGCCGGGCGGTGAGCTCGAAATCATTGAGCAGGTTGAGGATCGTATCGCGGACACCGCGGCGATTGTCGATGGCCAGTCCGTAGGCATAGGGTCTGCCCAGCAGTACGGCGTCGGCTCCGGCCGCCAGGGCCTTGAACATATCGCTGCCGCTGCGGATGCCGCTGTCCAGCAAGACGGGAAAAGGTTTGGGCAACGCTTTACGGATGGTGATCAGCGCCTGCAGGGTGGAGATCGCACCGTCGATCTGCCTGCCGCCATGATTGGAGATGATGATGCCGTCTGCGCCCGAATCGCTGGCCTTGATGGCGTCGTCCGGCCGGAGGATGCCTTTGATGAGGATGGGGAGGCTTGTCTGTCCGCGAAGCCATCGGACCTGGCCCCAGCTGAGTGCGGGGTTCGAATAGATGTTGATAAAAAGCCGGACGGCTTCCAGCGGTTCGGAGCTGTGCAGGTTCTTCCAGAACCCGCCGGGATAATTTCGTTTTAACTGTAGAAGTGCGGCGATGGTTGCGGGAGTGATCGCCGGTTTGGGAGCGGCGGCCGTCGTTTGGAAGGCGCCTTGTTGCAGCAGTGTTTTGAACACTGGGTCCGACGTATACTGTGCGATGCCCATTCCCCTGAGGAACGGCAGATATCCCAGTTCCAGATCGCGGCTACGCCATCCCAGCAGGGTCGTATCGACGGTGAGCACCAGCCCGCGACAGCCGGAAGCTTCGGCCCGCCGCACAAAAGAGAGGACGAGCTCATCGGACCTGCTCCAGTAAAGCTGCATCCACCGGGGCGTGTCACCCATGGCTTCTGCACAGGCCTCCATGGGAGTGCCGGCCTGGTTGGAGAAGATAAAGGGGATACCGGTGTCTGCGCATTGCCGCGCCACATGGAGATCGGCCCGGGGGCAGATGAGATCGAGGACGCCGATAGGCGCCAGCAGCAAAGGAAAAGGCAGCTGCATGCCGAATAGGTTACTGGACAGGTCGGCCGTTTCGTTCGGATGCATCATCCGGGGCCGGATGGACGTAGAAGAAAATGCGGAGCGGTTGGATTGGATCGTTTCTTCGTTGCCTGCGCCGCCATCGATATAGGCCCAGGCGTGGGCGGACATTTTTTTTCGGGCCAGATCGCGGAGTGCTTGCGCGTGAAAAGGTATTCGAGACCGTTTGCCGGACAGGCCCGCGGTGAAGATAGCGCGTTGCCGGTCGAGTGCCTGGATCATGTTTCGCGTTTCCTTACAAGATACGTAAGTTCAGGCGAACGGCCCTCAGCCCTACTCCTAGTACTGATGGAACAGGTCGTGCTTACGGATCCACAGCGTTACTGCGGCGATGGAGGCGATCACCAGACTGTAGGCGGCAATGAATTCACCCTGGACATACAGCGATGCGCTGAAGAAATAAGCGGCTACGATAGCGAGAAGCGTAATAATGCTGATTAACGTTTTCATGATGTGGTACATTTAGATAGTGAGGCAATGAGGAATGAGGAAGCGGATCTAATGGGCTGCGGCGGGCTTAGGCGTTGTCAGCTTGTGCTGTACGGACACGCAGCAGATCGTGCGATTCGATCCAGAAGGTGATAGCGGCGATGGAAGACATTACGAGCAAGTAGGCGGAAACCAGTTCTCCCTGTACATAGAGGGAAGCGCTCAGAACATAGGCAAATACGATTGCAACGAGCGTAAGGATGCTGATCAAAGTTTTCATGGCGTGGTACATTTTAGGTAATTAAAGACTATGATGATAAAATAAGCTCGGAATAAAGCTCATAGTCATTGGAACGGCCATTACAGAGGATACCAGAAAACTGTGAATGAGATCGAGATCAATAAGGAAAAAAAATCAGTGAAGGTGTTTCGAGGGAATTGGGTACGATGTCTGTTTACTGCGGGTTTTCCTGAGAGGAGATTGAATCCCTTTGTTGATACAAACGTAATAACCGGTTTTGAATTATGCAAGCTTTCCCCAAAAAAAAATTTCTACCATTGATAATGAATGCTTTTTGTATCTTGGCTCATGGCCTCTTCCACAAAGAAATTTGCGACGTGGGGATTGCTCTTTATCGCCGGCATTATTTTCCTGAGCGTTGGCATCCTCGCCTTTATCGATCCGCTGAGCAGCTATGTCAAGCTGACCAAATTTGCCGGTGTGGGGCTTTTACTCAGCGGCTGCCTGCTGACAGCCATGATCATTATCCGGCCAATGCGTTCGCGTGAGCGGAACTGGCTCCAGGC
Organism: Puia sp.; assembly: GCA_035550615.1. Classification (GTDB taxonomy): domain Bacteria; phylum Bacteroidota; class Bacteroidia; order Chitinophagales; family Chitinophagaceae; genus Puia. The sequence goes on along the minus strand of DASZOW010000117.1, from coordinate 5,104 downwards.
GGAAAGCATTTTGCATCTTTTTTTCGGTATCCTCTTCCTGCTTAATCCCTTACTGGCCTTTATCGCGCTTCCCTATTTCATCGGGTCCTGGCTGTTCCTGGTCGGGCTGTTGAAGATGATGGCAGCCGTTTCCCTGCGGTCGAGGATGGGGGGTTGGCCGTACGTACTGTTCCTTGGGCTGGTCTTTGCCACCTTCGGATTTCTGCTGTTGTTCAGCCCCTTTGCGCGGGCTACGAGCATTACGCTGCTGATCGGCGGTTTTGGCATCATCATGGGCGGTCTTTATATCTTCGACTCCTTCCGGTTCCGGAATATGGAGGATACGATTGACATGATGCTTTAGTCTTTTAATCTTATTTTAATATAGCTTTGCAGGGAATCATGCTCAACTCATGAAAAATTTCCTGCTGATCTTTGCTTGCCTGGTGGTAATCCGTGCCTATTCCCAGGACACCCTACCCCACCCTACGCCGCGGGTCACCGTGAAAAAAGATTCAGTGAAACCGCAACGCAGGAGAAGCGAGATCTACCGGGAGACGTTCAAACATGTCCGGCGGAAATTCGACTCTTCCCTTTTTAAGTCGGCAGAGCTTCCTACCACCAGCGACTATGCGGAGGACCTGGAACGCATCTACCAGCTCCTCAATAAGGTGCCCGTGGTCACCGAATCCTTTACCCGGCTGGCAGAGATCGACGATGCCCTCGATGCGGAGGACTCGGCGCTCAATATCATTAAGGACCGGATGGCGGCGCCGCAGAACGACCGGTCGTTGAATATCCGGAATCTGCAGATGTTCAATACGCTGCTCGATGCGCTGGCGCTGAATGTACATGGCTACGCCAGGACGCTTAATCAATACGATACGGCGCTGGATGGTATCCGTAAGGAGATCGGCGGTCTGCGCAAGGATTCGTTGATCCTGCATATCTTCCGGGATACGGCGCTCAAGGATACCTTCAATCTGCAATTGCAGCAGCTGAAAGGCAAATGGCGCCAGGTCGACAGCCTTGTAGCATTGAATGGCCAGACGGTGAATGCGCTTAAATCCGAGGCATCCGCGCATACGATCACCATTACGGAACTGGGCTACCAGGTCGACCAGGCGCTAAAAGCCGTCGGCTCCAAGGCTTTCGGCAAGGAACGGCGTTATCTATGGGAACCCCGGGCTACCAACAGGACGTATTCGCGCAGCAGTCTAAGGAGGACCGTTGCCAGCGAACAGCAGCTGGCGCATTTCTATTTTGAGAATACCCGGACCAAACGAGTGTGGCTATTCATTACCGGACTGCTCTTTTTTTTCTGGGTCTCGTACAATTACCGCGGCCTGCGAAGGCTGAACCGGCTGACGGCGATAGATCCCTTCAGGTTCAGCTTTATCAAGCCCTATCCTATTGCCGGGACGCTGATCTTTATGGGTTGCCTGGCGCCGTTGTTCGATCTGCATGCCCCGGCCATCTATATCGAAAGCGTCGAGTTCCTGCTGATGATCGTGCTGACCTTTATCCTGAAAAGACATTTGTCGCACTATCTTTTCTATGGCTGGATCATGTTTCTCGTTCTTTTCCTGCTCCTGCCCATTATCCGTATTTTGGGTCTGCCGCTGGCGCTCCAACGCTGGGCCGAGTTCATCGTCGACACCGGCTCGCTGGTCTTTGGCTCCTGGTATGTGTTCAGCAAACGCCGGATGGCCGGGCAGCTGCGTTTCGTCTATGTCGCCGCGGCGCTTTACCTGCTGCTGAACCTGCTGGCGGTGGTCTGTAACCTGTTCGGGCGGGTAACGCTGTCGCAGATCTTTGGCGCCACGGCCGTCTATACCTTTGCCCAGACGATCAGCCTGGCCGTTTTCGTAAAGCTGGTGGAGGAGGCCTTTTTGTTGCAGATCGAGTCGAGCCGCGTCCGAAAGGGCTACCCGGAAAATTTCGAGCTGGGTCCGGTGACGAAAGCGATCCGCCGTTTTGCGCTTTTTCTCGCGGCCATACTCTGGCTGATCGTATTCAGCACGAACCTGAACATCTTCGATTCGCTCAATGACCTGCTTACAGATTTCTTTAGCCGGTCGCGCGAGGTCGGCAGTTTTTCGTTTACGCCTGGCGGGCTGATCCTCTTTCTCGGCATTATCTGGCTGGCCAATTTCCTACAGCGTTTTATCGCTTATTTCTTTGGCGATACGGGTGACGATGCGGCTATGGATGACCGCGGCCAGCGTTCGCGGCTGTTGATCACCCGGCTGGTCCTGCTGATCGGGGGTTTTTTGCTGGCGGTAGCCGCATCGGGTCTTTCCGTGGACCGGATCACGGTGATCCTTGGCGCGCTTGGCGTAGGCGTAGGTCTCGGTCTGCAGAATATCGTCAATAACTTCGTATCCGGCATCATCCTGATCTTCGATCGTCCCGTCCGCATCGGCGATACGGTGGAGGTCGGTGACAAACGCGGGCGGGTAAAAGAGATCGGCATCCGCAGCAGCACGCTATTGACCGAAGACGGCGCCGAGGTGATCATTCCCAACGGAGACGTGCTGAGCAACCATATCGTCAACTGGACGCTGAGCAATAATCATGTCCGGATCGCCCTGAGCTTTACCTTCGAGAAGCCTGCCAATCCCGATGCTATCGATATGGAAGCCATCAAAGCCGTCGTACGGCAACACCCCAATGTACTGGACCGGCGCGAACCCGAGGTCATGGTGAATACGGTAAGCTCGAAGAAAGAAGAGCTTCGGGTCTATTTCTGGATCAAGGATATCACGAGGACCGCCTATACCTCCGGCGAGATCCGGACAAGCATCTACCAACTGCTGGACGAGAAGGGAATGGTGGTGTCATAAGCCGCCCGGCGGTAGCCGGCGAGCGGCGATCAAAAAAAACCCCGGCGGGTTGCCGGGGTCTGCGATATCTTATCGATCATTAATGATCTTTATCGACGTTGTTGTACTTGTTGGTCCAGTAGTCGATCTTGTCCTTGATGTTCTTGTCGGTATAGATGTTCGTCAGCAGATCGTAGGCGTCTTTAAGCGTATTCTTGTCATCCATCTTCAACTTTCCTTTGGAGCCCAGATCCTTGTCCACCTGCTCGAAATAGGGAACGGCTTCATCGAATTTCTTGCCGGCGGCGATACGCAGATCGGCCCTTTTCTTGATATCTTCCGGCGCTTTACCCGGGATCTTTTTGGTGGCGGCCTGCATGTCGATGGCCTGGTTATAGTAGATCTGTCCCAGTACGAGGGAGGCCTGCGGATAGTCCGGCTGCAGTTCGAGACATTTTTTCAGCATGACCTGGGCCTTGCCGATCAGGGTATCGTAGTTAGCAGGGCGATGACCGGAGCTGGTGTCGTTTGCATACTGATACAGTTCGAGTCCATAGTTAAAGAGGAATAGATGGTTCTTCGGGAAATGTGCTACGACGCTGTCATATTCGGCCCAAAGGGAGTCCTTATTGCCTTTTTCCCGCAGGATATCCAGGCGGGTGCTGGGCCAGAAAAGGTCATCGGGGTATTTTGTTTCGGCCAGCCGCAGATATTTCTGGGTGTTGGAGTCGTCTTTTTTGTTGTTATAGTAGTCTACGAGCCATTTGTAGATGTCGATCATATTGGTGCCGTTGATCGACGAGATGCCGGCATCGGCCAGTTTACCATAATAGATGGCTGCCGTATCTTTCTTCTGTGCTTTTTCGGCGGAGATGCCGGCATACAGCGTGGAAGTGGTGTCTATGGGCAGCTTGGTCCAGCCTTTGGAAGTCATATAGGAGCTGGCGGCAAGGGCGCCCCGGAAGTTCTGCAATGCGTCCTCATATTTGCCGGTGTTGTAATCGGCGGCGCCAACCTGGAAATACCCCTGATAGATCTCATTCACGGGTTTGTATTGGTCCTGCATGAGGGAAAGGAGCTTGTGGTCTTTTTCGTCCAGTTCGACATATTTCTTCAGGGCATCGAACGCCGTATCGCGGGCGTTCGGAAACTGGGCGCGAAGCTGATCGTTGGCAGCTATGGCATTGTATACTTTGAGCTCCTGATACCATGCTTCTGCATTCTTCTGATTCTTCGGATTTTGCAAAGCATTGTCGATCTGCGTCTTGGCATCCGTGATCTTACCGGCCTTCAGCAGGTCTTTTGCCTTGTCGACGCTCTGTGCGAACAGGCCCATACCAACCATGGCAAGGAATCCAGTTAGGAAGAGTCTTCTCATTTTTTAAATGTTTATTTGATATACAGTTTCTAAAATGCTAACTATCATCTATTTATCTATTCCACAGGGTTCTCTCCATTTGATTCGGCACCGGTAGTGGAGGCATCGCCATTCTCCGGGTCGGAACTGTTAGCCGGGGTGTCCGGGGTCTGAGGCGATTCGGGAGTTTCCGCTGTGTCCGGGGTATCCGGCGATTCCGACCTTTCCGTCTCGGGGCCGTTGGCCGGCGTGCCTGTTTCGAGGACTGCGGCGGCAGCGTTATTTTCTTCCTCCAGTTTATCCAGTTTAGTGATCGCAGCGATCTCATCGTTCTCATCCAGCCGGATAAGCTTGACTCCCTGGGTCGCCCGTCCCTGTTCGCTGATGCCGGCTATGGGCATACGGATGGTGACGCCGCTTCTGCAGGTGATCATAAGGTCTTCGGACTCGGTGGTATCGAGAATGCCGACTAATTTACCGGTTTTTTCCGTGACGCTAATGGTTTTTACACCTTTGCCGCCGCGGTTGGTGATCCGGTATTCGTCGATCGGGGTACGCTTACCATATCCTTTTTCGCTGACCACGAGTACGGTCCGGGACTTGTCGTCTTTATTGACACCGATCATGCCAATGACCTCGTCGGTAGCGTCATCGACCTCGATACCTGCCACTCCGATGGCGCCGCGGCCCGTGGTACGCACTTTATCTTCCTCGAACCGGATGGCGCGACCGCTTTTTATGGCCATCAGGATCTCGCAATTCCCGTCTGTGAGCCGGGCTTCCAGCAGTTCGTCGCCTTCTATGATTGTGATGGCGTTGACGCCGGTCTGCCGCGGGCGGCTGAACTCTTCCAGCGTGGTTTTCTTGATGATCCCTTTTTTGGTACAAAGAACGATATGATGGGTATTTACGAACGCCTCGTCTTTGAGGTCCTTGACGTCGA
>DASZOW010000116.1:0-4379 GCA_035550615.1 Puia sp. | reverse complement strand
ATATCCTTTGGATCGCTGATTGAGGAAACCCGCCAGATAAGCATCTCCGCTTCCGATCGTATCGGCAACTTCCACCGGAAAGCCGGGATGACGGTGGATCTCGCCGCCATGTTTAATCACCGATCCATTCGCCCCCATCGTGACAATGACGGTTTGAAGATGAAATTGATCCTGGAGAATGTTGATCCGGTCCTCCAGGTGCATGAACCGGCTAAACCATCCGGTTACCAGCTCCAATTCCGCAATATTTAATTTTAATATATCAGCCTTCTTAAGCAAGTATTCGATACTCGTTCGATCGAAAAACGGTGGTCGAAGATTTATATCGAGAACCTTGGTCGTCGTGGTATCGAGCAGCCGATACAGCGTGCCTTTCGACTCCTTGCTCCTGGAGGCAAGGCTTCCATATATGAAATACGCAGCATCTTTGACTAGCTGGTCATATTCATTCTGCCATTCGATAAAATCCCAGGCGGAAGGATATACGATATCATACAACACCTCATTGTGCTCATTGGTTTTTGCATGAACAATACCGGTTGGATGAGTATAATCGATTTGAAAATAGTCCGTCGATAACCCGCTCGCCGAAAGCAGGTTTACCAGCTTTTTACCCAGATCATCCATCCCCACCTTGGTCACCAATGCAGGCCGGTTCCCCAATTTTTTTAAATGATAAGCCACATTCATCGTAGCTCCGCCAGGCAAGGTCTTGGTGGGCAATAGGTCCCAAAGCACCTCGCCATAGGATACGACATCATAATTTGTTACGGATGATAACATAGATCATTTTTTACAATTGAAGGTTTATGTTCTGGCAGTTGTTACCCGGTCATTTTTCACTACGGACCAGCAGCTGCTCGATTTCTTCAAGGGATTTACCCTTTGTTTCAGGAACTTTTGCGACTACCCAAATCAGCTGCAATAACATCATAAAGGCAAAAAAGACGAATATGGGCCAGGGATTGTCCTTGAAAATGCCATTGTCTTTGTCCAGGAACACCGGAGTTATAAGCGTGATCAATGCTGCAAATACCCAGTGGGTGCTGGCTCCGAATGATTGCCCGAACGCCCTGATCTTATTTGGAAATATTTCAGAGATAAAGACCCAGATAACCGCCCCCTGGCCGATGGAATGAGAGGCTATGAATAACAGCAGAAATACCATCAGCAAGGAAGAATTGGCATGTGCATAAAAACACCAGGCTACTGTTGCAAGACTGATAATATAGCCAATGGACCCGATCAATAGCAATGTCCTGCGACCGACGCGATCGATCAGGTATAAGCCTACAAAGGTGAAGATCAGATTTATACCCCCTATGGCGATTGAATTGAAAAGAGATTCTTTGGGCGCCAATCCCGATCTTTCCAGGATCTCTGGCGCATAATACAGGATGAAATTGATCCCGGACCACTGGTTGAAAAAAGCGATCAGGAAGGCAAGCCAGAGAATTCTCGTATACTTGCTGCTGAAGATACTTGCACGGCCGCCGCTCGACTCATGCTTATAGCTTTCGACAATCGATTTCACTTCCGCGTCTACATCTTCTATTCCCAGCTCGGATAGCACTTTCTTCGAGGTGACAAGATCGTTTTTATTCGTAATTAACCAGCGGGGGCTTTCGGGTACGCCGAATACAAAGGCCGAGTACGTAAGCGAGGGTACTGCCATAATGCCAAGCATCCATCTCCAATCATTTACCCCCCCAACGCCTTTCAAAAAATAATTCGACAGGAATGCCACCAGGATTCCAAACACAATATTGAATTGGTACAAGGCCACCAAACGGCCACGTTTCGAAGAAGTAGCAATTTCAGAGATATAGGTCGGTGCAGCCACTGACGAAACGCCGATCCCAAGTCCCCCGATAAATCGAAACAGTGAAAAGGTATACGGATCATACGCCAGTGCCGAGCCGATCGACGAAAGTGAAAAAAGTACCCCTACCCATATTAGTACCTTCTTCCGCCCAAGCCGCTGAGTCGGAATCCCGCCTAACAGGGCCCCGACAACGGTTCCCCATAAGGCCATGGACATAATAAAGAACCCATGGAACCAGGGCGACGTATGCCAAAGATGCTTGAGCGGTAAGTTTGCGCCTGAAATTACCACGGTATCGAAACCGAAGATAAAGCCGGCCAGGGAAGCAGTCAGGGAAATACGGGTCAGGTAAGCCGACGATCCTTTGTTATCTAATGTGATCCTGGGAGATAGGGTACTGTTTTGTACATTTCGCATAATAGTAGTTATTGGTTAGGCTTCAGCAACCGCCAATGTTTAAGCAGCGCTCAAAGCAACTCTGTCGAATCAAGAAATTTGGAAGAGAATCGTTCAGGGCGAATATAGGATCGTCGGCAAGCTTTCCTATTCGATGTTGTTTCACCTTAATCTAAATTCTATTATCGGAAGAAAAAACTTATAAAAATGTATTACAATACCTTACAGATATTTATTTTCTATAACCTCCTTGAGATTTATGATTTTGTACCTCGCTTTATCAATCTGATTACCAGTTTGCACGAAAAAGCCACCCGCGATTTTCGCAACATTTCAACTCTACCATGAGGGTAGCAATAGTCCTGAAATGAAAAACCGCCGAAAGTCGGCGGTTAATAAAGTATTTAGAGGAACATCCGCTTTGTCACCCAACAAACCTAACTCTTCCCACCCCCGGGACGATAGCAGAACCCATCTCGCTTCGGACATTCCAATTCCTCGCGCGTCTTCGTTGCCACATATCGCACCATTTCGATCAGCTCTTCCTCGCTGCTCGTCTTAGGCAGATACAAGCTGGCCCCGTTTTTCAAAGCCTCCGCTATATCCTTCGACAGCATCGAAGTCGTATAGATCATCACAGGCACATTCTTGTACGCAGGAAAACTTTTGATCCTCGCCAGGCATTCAAGACCATTCTCGCCCGGCATATTCAGATCGACAAATATAAGATCCGGTACTTCCGCTCGCGTGGGCAGATGATCCAACAACGTTGAACATCGATTGAACCATTCCAGGTATACCTGGAAACCGGCCCTTAAAAAGGCGGACTCGAGAAACCACGCCTCGTCCGGATCGTCATCACACAATAATATGCGATACGGTTTATTTTCCAAAATGGCAGCATTTGCAAAAGCCAGTGCAAAAAGCCGACCATTTCCCCGGGTTACAAATCAACCGCCAACCTGCCCCGGTTTCTCATCGCGATAGCCAGCCCAGGTCCGTATCGATGATTTCATTAGGCCTTCTGTGGACCAGGCGTTTGTGTAAGATGTTCCAAACCTCGGGGCTTAACCTGAGCCCTTTTTCCGCGATCAGCCTGATCTCCCGCTCTTTGATCCGGTCCAGGATCGCATTTAATTGATCCTCCGAAGCGCCGGACCTAAGGCTTGCCAAAAAGATCTGAGCATCGGCCAGGATCGCCGCTTTAAGATCTTGCGAAGTCGGGTTTTCGAGGTCCATGAGAAGATATCCTTAACCAGGTTTCCCCAAAAACAGCAAAAAATGAACCAAAAAAGCTCCCTCCCGATCGCCGGAAAACCCGTTTCTACCAAAGGCGCTACCTTCCCGCCTGCTTCCTGCCTGCCGCCTGCCGCCTGCCTGCCGCCTGCCTCCTGCTACCTCCTGCCGGCCTTCTCACCTGCCTCCTGCTACCTTCCCGCCTGCCTTCGCCTCCCTCCCCCCTCCTACCTCCGCTTGATCTTCTTATTTCTGATCTTCGAAAGGAACTCGGTCGTCATCCCCAAAAAGGACGCAATGGCATATTGCGGGATCCGCTCCACCATCAGCGGGTATTTCTTCACGAAGCTGTCATATCGCTCCTCCGCCGACATGGTAAGATTGGTTATGATCCGCCTTTGCATGGAAGCCGTCGAACGCTCGGCGAGGATCCGAAAAAAGGTCTCGAACTTATGATTCGACGCCTTCAGCATCTTCTCATCCTCGAAGTTGATCTGCAACAGTACGCAATCCTCCAACGCGACGACAAACATATTGGCCGGTTGTTGAAAGATATAACTGTTGTAATCCGAGATCCACCATTCGTCGATTGCCAGTTGAATGGTGTGGTCCTGCCCCTCATCACCTACCACATAAGCCCTCAACGCGCCTTTTACGACAAAAAACCTGCTTTTGGCGGTAAAATGGGGTTGGACGATAAATTGCCTTTTAACGACCTTGACTTCCTTGAAACAGGCGGAAAATGCATTTTTCTCGTCATCCGTCAGTTGCACGAATTTGCCGATATACGTTAAGATCTTCTCGTAGCTGTCGTAGGCGGTTGCGACCATATCCGGCAAAGTTAATTGAATTGCCGTACAGGCCACCGCTCCCGTCACAGCTCGCGGAACCTCCCTCCGAGTTCGTGGGGGGGGGGGGGGGG
>DASZOW010000115.1:0-5031 GCA_035550615.1 Puia sp. | reverse complement strand
GTAAGCCGGGCGGCCTGGTTGCCGAGCTTTTTGACGAGTTCCGCCGAGAGCGGGTCGCGTGTGGCAGTCAGCTCTTCGTAGAGCAACTGGGAATAGGCCTGGATGGTGGTAGCCGGAGTCTTAAGCTCGTGGCTGGCGATGCCAATGAACTCGTCCTTGAATCTTTCCGTCATGGTTCTTTCCGTAATGTCTTCCAGTGAAAGGATGAGCCCGGTGCGGATATTCTTTACATAGTGCATCCGACAGAGGCTGATGGCCAGTATCCTTTCCCCCCGGCCCGGAAGGTCTATCCGCAATTCGAGGTCGATGGCATTTATCTTTTTGGCGAGCGCCTGGCGGATGTTTTTTTTGAACTCATCACGGTCGAGGACGCCACCGGCGATGGTGAACAGCGACTGGCCTTGTGTGTCCGGTTCCGAGAGTCCGAAGAAATAACAGAACGAGGGATTTGCCAGGTGAACCCGAAGATCGTCGTGAAGCACTACGAGGGGCTGGCGGATAGAGCTCACGATGGCGTGTGCGTATTCCACGGATAGTTCGAGCTCGCGGTTGCTGAGATGAAGATCTTCGTTGACTGTATTCAATTCCACGTTGTAGGACAGCAGCTGCCGGTTGACGCTGTGTAGCTGTTCGTTGACGCTTTTGAACTCTTCGTTGGAGGCGAGGATATCTTCGTTGAAGCGTTGGAGCGCCTCCTGCGTACTGGCGCTTTCCCGGTTGGCGGCGATCAGCAGGGCGTGCAATTCGTTGACCTCTTTTTCCAGTGCGAGGATGCGGATGTCCTTGCTCGTTAGTGGACGTCCGGAGGTTTTCGGATTGGCGGGCAGCGGTTTCGGGGCTTCCATTTCCCTAATGATGATGAGCTTCCATTTGCTACCGAAGTTGCGCAGGGGAGTCACTTCAATGGAGAGCGGCCGGCTGTTTTCGCCGGAGCCGATGCGGATGTTTTCTTTTATCACCGTTTTGCCCTCTGTGACCGATCTTTGGATCAGCTCGTCCAGCTCGAAAACGAGCTCGTCGCGTACTATTCTGAGCAGATGCAGGCTGAGCCGGTCCTGTGAGAGCCGGAGATAGGGCTCGGTATGGCCATAGAAGCGGACGATACGCAGCTGTTCGTCGACCAGCAGGGTAGGCGGCACATAGCCCGACAAGAGGACGTCGCCGGCCTCCTGCTCGCCCAGCTTACGCAGCGGCTGAATGGGGAGGAACGATTCGAATTTGCCCGGGACATCATTTCGGGTGAGTATACAGGGGGCATTTCGCAGTAGCCGGAACAGCTCCGGGGGGTAGTTCTTGCATTGAGCGAGACCACCGCTTCCGTCGCCGTCGCCGTCGCTGAGGAACAGGTAGCCATGAGGACTCAGGGCGTAATGGAAGCTGCGATAGATGCGATCCAGCGATCCCTGGCTGAGGCCGACCATCGTGGAGGTGGCGATGAGGATATCTACGTGCGAGAAGGGCGGATCTTTTTGCAGGTTATGTGTTGCAAAGACGCACATTTCGCGAATGGCCCTGTTTACCTGGTGACCGCCATCGGGGAGCCTGGTGAAGTAGCGTTTTCTCTTTGCGGCGGGCATGCCTGCGAGCTCCGCGGCCTGGTAGGCGCCGATGCGGGCCAGTTCCATAGCCGCTTTGTTGAGGTCGGTAGCGAAGACCTGGACCGGCACCTGCAGCTTGCGTTCCCTTAAATATTCCGATAAGAAGATCGCGAGGGAGTAGGCCATCTGGCCGCCGGTGCAGCAGGGGATCCAGATGCGAAGGGGCGTGGCTTCCTGATGATGGCTAAGGACGCCAGGCAGGATGTCGTTGAGCAGTGCATACTCGGTATCTGTATCAAGGAAGAAGCCGGCAGAAGATATTTTCAGGTCCTGGAAAAGCCGGATCATTTCTTCGCCATCCTCATCCAGTAACGATGCATAGTCATGGATCGTGGTTATATCGCGAATGATCATGCGACGATCGATGCGGTGGAGGACCTCTTTTTGTCGGAGGCGGGAGAAATCGATGCCGTAGGTTTGCATCAGCTGAATATAGATATGGGCGAGCGCCGTTTTTTCCGTTTCGTTGCCGAGCGTCAGCGGGTCCGGTTTTTTCAGCCGGGCGATCAGCATTTGTGCTTTGACGATAGCTTCGGTGACGGGTAGTACGATGTCGGATGCGGTTACGCTGGTATGGCCGTAAATAAATGGAGTGTCGTCGGTGAGGGTGATGCTGAATCCGCCCTGGTCTTTGATGGTACGCAAGGCTGCCGACAGACGTCCGGCCATATTCTTTGTGAGTAGTACTATATGCTGGTCCGGGGCGACTGCGGCCACGGATGCGAGGAGGAGCTCGATGGCTCCGTCTACCTGGGCGTCGGGGGAGGTGGTGCGAAATTGCAACTGGTCGCCGGATTGTTGAACCGACATTTCCGGGGAGACGACGTATACGTGGTCTGGGTCGATGGTCATGCCGTTCTCCGCTTCGAGAACGGGGATGTTGGTAAATTCCTGTAAGGCGGCGGTGAGACCGGCTTCGCTGGCTGGTCCGCATTTGATGACGATATAGCTCACGCCGGGACAGGTGGCCAGTCTGCGAAAGCATTGCATTGGGAGGAAGGTGTCGTCACCCGGGTAAAGGAGGGTGATGAGGGGTGGATAGTTTGCGCTTTTGAGACCGGGTATATGCTGATTGGTGATAAGAGTTTCTTCCGTAAAGTTCTTTTGCTGCATAGATTACTTTTATACATGAGAACGCCTACGATACGGATGAGTGTAGTGATGAGATGGAGGTTATGGCGCGTTTGCGACAGGTTGCGAAAGGAGGATTAGCAAGATAGGCAGAAAAATCAAGAACGGGCAGTGAAATATTAATAGAAGCTGTATTTCTTAAGTAATTGGTTGGCATTGGAATTGCATAGCAGGGCGATTTCAGATGGCAGAGTGGTATGATAGGATTTGGCTTCGATGAGTAAATAAAATATGGTCCAAAAAGTGACAGATGTGCGGAAAAGTAGTTTACATTTGGACTATTGACCCCCGTGAATGAATGAAGACGGCCTGTCGCAATGTTGTTTTCAAACGTTCACTATGATCTCTATCCTGATCTTAAATTATGAGCGGCTGGTACGTGAGGGCTGGAAGGACTTTTTGGGCGCTCAGCCGGGTATTTCGGTAGTAGGATGCACCGGGGACCCTAAAGATGCGATTGCTATAGCCGCGAAATTTAAACCACGAATTGTCCTGGCTGTCAGCGATCTCGTCATGGGCGCCGGCGTCCATGAGCTGCGCGCCATTTATCGGGCCTGTTCCGATACGCGGATGATCCTGATCTCGAGGTTCTATCCCGAGGGCGTACGCGATTATCTCGGCCAGATCGGCGTCCGGGCCTGTCTTTCGAAGGACTCCTCGTTAGCGGAGATCCTGCTGGCGCTTTCCCGGGTAAATGCGGGTATCACCTATACTTCCGATGCGCTTAGGATCGGCAGCGGGGAGGTCGTGCGATCCAATGAGATGGAGATCGGGCAGCTGACGCAGCGCGAGTTGCAGATAGCCGGGTTGCTTCGTCTCGGGAAGACGTCGAAGGAGATTGCGCAGCTGCTCAATGTTTCGTATAAGACCATCGAGGTGCATCGGTTTCACATTCTCAAGAAGCTGGGGTGCAGGAATACGATGCATTTGTGCAATAAGCTTTCGCAGCAGCAGATGAGGGGGTAGCCGGGGCGGTGAGCAGGTAGGGCCGGGAGGATATAGCGGGCGGGCGGCAGTGAGCAGATGGCGCGAGGGGCCGCGGCGCGGGGAGGTGAACAGCTAGGGCCAGGGGATGCGGGGTTATATCAGTTTGTCGGGGGTGATGGGAAGTTCGCGGATGCGTTTGCCGGTAGCATTGTACACCGCATTGGCGACGGCCGCGGCGACGCCGATCAGGGAGATCTCGCCGACGCCTTTGGTGCCGATGGGATTGATGTACGGATCGGGTTTGTCGATGAAGACGGCTTCGATATCGGGGATGTCGGCGTTCACGGGCACGTGATAATCCGCCAGGTTACCATTTACATATTTTCCGTACCGGTGGTCGATGACTGCTTCTTCCGTAAGGGCCATACCAATACCGCCTACTGCGCCGCCGATCATTTGACTACCTGCGGTCTTATGGTTGATGATCTTACCGGCATCCACCACGGCGATCAGCTGTTTGACGCGGACCTGGCCGGTGAGCGGATGTACGGCTACTTTGGCAAAATGCGCCGAGAAGGAATAGCTGGAATATTTTTGTGCGGCTTCGCTGGTCTTCGACTCCTGTGTTAGCTCGAGCTCGGGCAGGTTATGGTCTTTAAGGACCCTGCCGTAATCGATGTCCGCCGTACTGTCGACGGGTTGGCCTTGCAGGGTGTAGAGCTTTTCTTTTAGGGCAATGCAGACGTCGTGTACGGCCGAACCAACAGAGGAAACGGTCTGGGAGCCGCCTTGGGTAGGCGCCGTGGGAAAGCCGGAATCGCCGAGCTCGAATTTGATCTTATCGGCAGGCAGCCCCAGCGTATCCGCTGTTATGACGACCATGGCTGTGGCCGTGCCGGGCCCGATGTCACTGGTAGCGCTACGCAGCGTTACTGTTCCATCCGCCAGCAGTTTGATGCTAACCGTGGTGGCGCTACGGTGTGCGCCGAATGCGCCGCAACCCATTCCATAGCCGATCTGCCATTCACCTTCCTTGAGGGCGCCGGGTTTTGCGGGCCGCTGGTCCCAGCCGATGCGTTCGGCGCCAAGCGCATAACACTCTTTGACGTATTTGCTCGACCAGGGCAGGTTGCGTTCGTGGTCCGTCTCCGCGTAGTTTCTGAGCCGCAGCTCGATGGGGTCCAGATTCAACGCATACGACAGCTCGTCGAGCGCCGACTCCAGCGCAAATGAACCTGTGGCTTCGCCCGGTCCGCGCATCGGTGCAGGTACGCCGACATTCAACGGGATCACCCGATACCGGGTATTGGCATTGGGGCTGGCATAAAGAAATCGCGATACGGCTACCGAGTTCTCGGTAAACTCTTCATAGACG
>DASZOW010000114.1:0-11263 GCA_035550615.1 Puia sp. | reverse complement strand
GGGTCTATCCTATACTCAGCAGGGCGGTATAGTGGGCGGCGAAAGCCTTTCCAATTATCAACGCTATAACTTCCGTGCCAACTCCGAACGCAAAATGTACGACGGAGCGCTGAAAGCAGGGGAGCATCTCACCTTCTCCTTTATTGATCAATACGGGATCCAGGACGGGGGCATCTATGGCAACACCCTCCGCGGCGCATTTACAACCAGCCCCCTGCTGGCGATGTACGACTCGGCCGGTAACTATTTAAGCAGCCTTAAATCTACCGTGTACAACGGCGGCCCATGGAATAACCAGGAAGCGAATCCTTATGCCTTGATGGTCTACAACAATCAAAACGACAATAAGACTCAAAAGGTGTTTGGCGACGTCTATGCGGAATTGCAGCCCATTAGAAATTTAAAGATCAGGACTACGCTGGGTTTGAATTACGCCTCTTCCGCCAACCACAGTTATACGCCGGTCTATGATAACCTGAGCGTATTTGCCTATAACCGGTATGAAACGGTTAACCAGGGCAGCTCCGTGTCGTATACGATAAACTGGGATAACACGGCTAATTACACCTTTAAAATTAAAGACCACAGCTTCGATGTTTTGGCGGGTAGCGCCACTCGTAAATACCAGGGGTCGTTCGTGGGCGGCACGAATACCGGGGCCACCTTATTCTCCACCTTTGACCGTGGCTATCTCAGTACTTCCAATGTGACGTCTATCTCGATGAGCGCCGATACGAGCGCCGTCAACAGACAAACAGTCACACACGCCATGTCGCTCTATGGCAACGCCAATGCCGTTTATGCCCAGGCCTCCTTCTTCGGCAGGATAAACTACTCCTATAAGGACAAATACCTGGCTTCGGCCATCTTCCGGGCGGACGGGTCCACCATGTTCGCGCAGGATCACCAGTGGGGATACTTCCCATCGCTTTCAGCAGGTTGGGTCCTGAGCAGCGAATCGTTCATGGAATCGACCCGCGACTGGTTGAATTTCCTCAAGCTCAGAGCAAGCTGGGGGTCTAACGGTAACGATGGCATCACTGCCTTCAACTACCTGTCGCTGATCAGCCTGGCAAATGCCCAATATAATTTCGGCGGCAACAATACCAGCCTGACCAATGGTTCCTATCCTTCCAGTCTCGGTATAGAAAAAACCAAATGGGAAACCTCCCGCCAGACCAACATCGGGATCGATGCCCAAATGCTCAACAATAAGCTGAGCGCCAGCATCGATTTGTATAACAAAGTAACTAAAGACTGGCTCGTTGCAGCGCCCTTGCTCGCAACAGCAGGCGTTTCCACCAATCCCTACATCAATGGCGGCAATGTCACCAATAAAGGGATAGAGCTTCAGCTGGGGTACAACGATCGCATCGGAAAGGATTTCTCCTATTCCATCTCGGGCTCCTACGCCTATAACAAAAACGTAGTGAACAATATACCCACTGCGGACGGCATCATCCATGGCGGCACGAACAGCCTGTTCGTCAATGCCCCGGAATTCTTCCGGGCATCCTCCGGGAACCCGATCGGCTATTTTTGGGGCTATAAAACCGCCGGCATCTTCCAGACAGCGGCTGATGTGCAAGCCTACGCTGGTAAAAACGGCCCGCTGCAGCCCTCCGCTCATCCGGGCGACGTAAAATTTGTGGACCTGAACGGCGATGGCGTCATCGACGCTAATGATAAAACGAATATCGGCGATCCAAACCCGCATCATGTCTTTGGATTGCGGTTAGCCGCTAATTATAAACATTTCGACCTTTCCATCACCACAAATGGCGTTGCGGGGAATAAGCTGGTTCAGTCCTATAGAGATCTCGGTGCTTTTGGTAACTGGACAACCGCGATCCTCAGCCGTTGGCACGGAGAAGGAACCTCCAATTCAATGCCCCGGGTGACACAAAATAATTCCAACTGGGCCGACTTTTCCGATCTCTATATTCATGACGGCAGCTATTGGCGCATCTCGAATATCACCCTGGGTTACGATTTTGCAAAATTGGCAAAATTGAAAAACCTTACGCAATTCCGCCTGTATGTCGCCGCCGAGAACCTGTTCACGTTTACCAAATACAACGGCATGGATCCGGAAGTAGGCTATTCATCCACCGATGCGAGCGGGGTTTATTCCTTTGGACAAGGTGTTGATCTGGGCTACTATCCACGCCCAAGAACGACCATGGTAGGCCTTAGCATTATTTTCTAACTGCAATAAAAAAGACATGAAAAAATTGAGCTATAATACGATCGGTCTGGTGGTGCTGGCCATCCTGGTCCTTCCTTCGTGTAAAAAATATCTGACCACGCAACTCACCGATCCCAAGCAGTCCAACGAATCTTATTACAAAACACCCTCCGACGCGTTCACCTCCCTGGTGGGATGTTACAACGGATTGGACCTGGTTTGGAATGGGGAAGCCATCCCGGCGATGATGGAGGTTTTCTCCGATAATTGTTTCGGCGGCACCGGAGCTTCCGACGGCTATGGCTGGGAAATGCTGGACGAGTTCAATAAGACCGTTTCCCCGTCCGACGTCGCCATCCATAGCGGAGCATGGAAAAATTACTATCAGGCGATCTATCGTTGCAATGTTCTGCTTCAAAACATGGACAAGATCGCCTGGGGCGATAGCACTACCTTGAAAAGACAATACTCGGCGGAAGCCAGGTTTATCCGCGCTTTTTGTTATTTCGATCTCGTCAGGCTATTTGAGAATGTTCCCTTGTTGACAACGCCTACCATCGCCAATGTGCCCCAGGCCGGCCCCGATTCGACCTATGGACAGATCATGCAGGATCTGCGTTATGCAGTAGATAGTCTGCCTTCCGCCCCCTATACCAGCGTGCCCACCGGGCGGGTGACTAAATGGGCGGCCGAATCGCTGTTGGCAAGGGTCTACCTTTTCTATTCCGGCTATTATGGGAAAAGCACTATCGGTAACGAAACGGCCACTACTGCACTCGCTGCCGTCGAAGACGTGATCGCGCACAGCGGCCACGCCCTGGTTCCCGATTTTACTACGCTTTGGCCCGCGGCCTCCCTGGCTAAAAAAGTGACCTACGCCGGCGAGTCTAACCCCGAGGTGGTCTTTTCCATAAAATACTCTTCTACCGGCGACTATAACGGGAACATCACCGGCAATACCTGGATGGTGATGACGGGCGAACGCGATCAAAGCGTTTATCCCTACGGGTATGGCTGGGGCGGCTGCACGGTAGACCCTAAGCTCGTAGCACAATTCGACCAGGCCCATGACAGCAGGTATTTCGCTTCCATCACGGACATTTCCGGCGAAAACCTCGCTTTCACCAAGGCGTCGGATAACCGCGAATACACGGGCTATTACATGAAGAAATACAGCCCGGTCTGCGACTCCCTCAACAACCCCTTACCCGTAAACAACTATTTGGTCGCCCAGAGCCAGGATTATTTCGCCATCCGCTATTCGGACGTTTTATTGATGGCGGCCGAACTCGGCAGCCCCAATGCGGTAACCTATTACAACCAGGTACATCAGCGCGCCAGTCCCTCTGCCGCCGCGGTTACTTCCGTAGCGAAAGCGGATATCCTCGCCGAACGCCGGCTGGAATTTGTCGGTGAAGGTCTCCGCTATTGGGATCTGTTGCGCCAGGGGCTTTCCACGGCCGCATCGACCATCGCGGCCAATACCACCCTGTCCCTGATCAACGATGGTACAGGTTCTCAGCCCAGCGCCGCGAACCTTCAGGCCAATATTACTGCGACCCGTGGATTCCAGCAAATACCTTCCGACCAGATCACCCTCTCCGACGGTGTGTTGAAACAAAATGCCGGTTGGTAATCTTCGTCCAAAACATAAACACGAAAATCATGAAAAAGATAATAAATAGCGCTTGTGTGATCATGGGATCCGCACTCCTGTTCTCTTCCTGCATGAAAAAGAACTATGAATTGGGACCGCTGTCCAGCAAAAGCTCGCTATCGTTCACCATTGCGCCCTCATCGGCAAACCCCAACGATATCGTGCTCACAAGCTTGACGCCGAACCTTACTCCCGTATGGATTACACCTTTCGGCCAGTCCGAGAACTTAAAGGATACGGTAAACGTTCCTTTTCCCGGAACTTACAAATTCGTTTACGGTGTAGAGAGCGCCGGCGGGTTTGTACAGGCCGATACCACTACCGTAACGATAACCACCCTCGACTCGGCCGCAGTCAGCACCCCGGAGTGGACCAACCTCACGGGCGGATATGGAAAATCCAAAACCTGGGTGCTGGATATAACACCTTCCGGCACAAGTAAACTCTTCAACGGGCCCATCTATTTCGGCGGTACCGGCTGGGAATGGGATGCCGGCTGGGCCTCCTGGATCTGTCCCCTGGGTGATTACGGCTCGATGACCTTTGATCTCATAGGCAATGCCAATTTCAGCTCTAACAACAAAATGCTGCCTTCCGTCGGTCAGGCCACTGGCAACTTTATGCTTTATACAAGCACGAACCAACTGGCCACAATCGGCGCTCAACTCATCCATGATCCCACCCAAGGAGCCAATGTCTCTAACTGGTATGCAAAATTCGCCATAAAATCCCTGACGGCCGATGGCCTGGAAATTATTACCCCCACCGGCCCCGGCGCGTGGTGCATTTACAATTATGTAAGCCTCGACTACTACAACACACACTAAAAATCGATCCATATGAAGAAAACACAGGTTCGGAGAACCTGGCTGCGCCTTTGTTGCGGCGCACTGGGATTACTATTCTCCATATCTACCTTCGCCCAATTGCCCACCGCCCAGTCCATCGCCGCGAAAATGCGGATCGGCTGGAACCTCGGCAACACCCTTGAGTCCCAATGCAGCGCAACAGCCTGGGGTGGGGTGCTGCCTACTCAGCAACTCATCGACCTCGTCAAGGCGGACGGCTTCAACGCCATACGGCTGCCATGCGCCTGGGACTGCCACGCCACCAACGGCGTCATCGACCCGAACTGGCTGGCTACGGTAAAACAAGCCGTAGACCTTTGTATCAACGACAGCCTCTATGTCATCATCAACATCCATTGGGACGGCGGCTGGCTGGAAAACAACGTGACCACCACCGCCCAGGCGTCCGTCAACGCCAAGCAACAAAACTACTGGACGCAGATCGCTAATTATTTTAAAAGCTACAACGAACACCTCCTATTTGCCAGCGCCAATGAACCCAATGCAAGCGACGCGACAGGTATGTCGGTGCTATTATCCTATCACCAGACCTTTGTCAACGCCGTCAGGGCCACGGGTGGGAATAACAGCTCGCGCACCCTCATCGTCCAGGGTCCGCAGACGAACATCGGGTTGACCTATACCCTGATGAATACCCTGCCCACGGACCAGATAGCAGGCAGGATGATGGTAGAGGTACACTATTACGATCCGCCGCAATTCTGTATCCTCACCCAGGACGCAAGCTGGGGAAATATGTTCTATTACTGGGGGACGGGTTATCATTCCGCCACGGATGTGAGCCGGAATACGACGTATGGCGAGGAGAGCTACCTGGACTCGAACTTCAACCTGATGAAAACGAAATTCATCAACAACGGCATCCCGGTGATCATCGGCGAATTCGCCGCCCCACAACGGTCGCTCAGCCCGCCGTCGGACAATACCCTCGCCCAGGCATCCCGCAGGTATTTTTACCGGTATGTGGTCAGCTCCGCGAAACAGCATGGCCTGATCCCCTTTGTTTGGGACATCAACATGGGTATGTACAACCGCAGCACACCGAGCGTACTCGACCAGGGGATCATCGACGCCATGAACCAGGGAGCCGGTAACGCCTACGTCACACTCACCAACGATGCCAGCAGTATGCTGGTCGATGGGATGTACCGCACCACCAATGGATCGGCTGCAGGCCAGTGGAGCAACAGCGGGAGCGATGCACAAAAATGGCAGCTGGTTCCCGCAGGGCGGTACGTCAACCTGGTGAACAAGGCTACAGGCCTGTACCTCGACGGATTGTACAGCTCCACGAACGGCTCGGCGGCAGGCCAGTGGAGCTATAGCGGCAGCGACGCCCAGTTTTGGCTCATCCAGCCCCTCGGCAACTATTTTACCCTGTCCAACAAGGCCACCGGCATGTACCTCGACGGCATGTATAATTACACCAACGGCGCCAACGCGGGCCAGTGGACGCAGAGCGGCAGCACCGCGCAACAATGGACCATCGGCACCATCGGTCACGTACAAACATCCGCCACAACTCCCGCAACGATAAGCCGGACCGCAAACCGGC
The DNA here is from genome assembly GCA_035550615.1 of Puia sp. Classification (GTDB taxonomy): domain Bacteria; phylum Bacteroidota; class Bacteroidia; order Chitinophagales; family Chitinophagaceae; genus Puia. The sequence goes on along the minus strand of DASZOW010000114.1, from coordinate 4,994 downwards.
TCACTAACCCCGCGGCGGGCGGGATACAAGCCTATCCCAACCCCTTTTCTTCCGCCTTCCACCTGACGATAAACGACCCGGCATCCGTGGATCACATCGCGATCTTCGACCTGTCCGGCCGGCAGGTAGAGCTCATCGGACCATCGGCTATATCCGCATCCCTGTCCCTCGGCGGCACATTGGGGACCGGCGAATATATCGTCAAAGTATACGGCAAGAACCAAAGCAACACCCAAACATTCAAATTGATAAAAATCAACAAATAGGTGATTAGCAATTATCGCAAAGCACTACCGGTATTCGTGCTGGTAGTTGCTTTCTGCGCCTCACACGCGGCCGCTCAGCAGCCATCCGACAAGGAGATCTACAAAAAGATCGATGCACAGATCAGCAAAATGACACTCGAAGAAAAAGTAGGCATGCTCCATGCGAATTCTTCGTTTACATCCGGCGGCGTGCCCCGCCTGGGCATCCCGGAATTGGTAACCAGCGACGGCCCGCACGGCGTCCGGCTCGAACACGGCCGCGACTGGCGCACCGATAACGACCACGTAGACGATAGCGCAACCTATTTGCCCACCGGCGTTTGCCTCGCGAGCACCTGGGATCCGCAACTCGGCTATGCCTATGGCGCCGTCCTCGGCAGCGAGGCCAACGCCCGCGGTAAAGACATCATCCTCGGCCCCGGCATCAACATCATCCGCAGCCCCCTCAACGGCAGGAATTTCGAATACGAAAGCGAAGACCCCTACCTCGTCTCAAAAATGGCCGTCGGCTACATCAAAGGCGTACAGGACCAGGACGTCTCCGCCTGCGTCAAACACTTTCTCGCCAACAACCAGGAAACGCAAAGAACCAGCATCAATGTCCTCGTGAGCGAAAGAGCCCTGCGCGAGATCTACCTCCCGGGCTTCAAAGCCGCAGTCGAAAAAGGCGGCGTGTATTCGGTCATGGGCGCCTATAACAAATTCCGCGGCGAATGGTGCACCGAGAACGCCTATCTAGTGAACAACATCCTAAAAGGCGAATTCGGGTTCAAAGGCGTTCTGATATCGGACTGGGGCGCGGTTCACCATACCACCGAAGCCCTCTGGAACGGCACAGATCTCGAGATGGGCTCGGACCTCTCCGGCCTGCCCTATAACAAATTCTTCCTGGCCGATACGGTAGTCGGCCTCGTAAAAAAAGGCGTCATAGACCCACCAACGATCGACGACAAGGTCCGGCGCATCTTGTATCTCCTATACAAGATCCACAAGTTCGATAAAAGAAAACCGGGCGCCTTCAGCACAAAAGCACATTTTGCCATAGCCCGAAAAGTGGCCGAAGAAGGGATCGTGCTGCTAAAGAACAACTCGCTTCTGCCCCTCGACGGATCGGCCATTCATTCCATCGCCGTCATCGGGGCCAACGCCACCCGGCGCCAATCGGAAGGCGGCGGTAGCTCACAGGTTCGCACCCGCTATGAGATCACGCCATTACAAGGGATCAAATCGATCGCCGCCGGCGGCATTCGTATCTCTTATTCGCCCGGCTATACGATAGCAAAAAACGCTACCGCAGACCACGCGCTGATCGACTCGGCTATCGAAGCGGCGAAAAAGGCGGACATTGCTATCATCGTCGGCGGCTGGACGCATGGGTATAACAATTACGCCTGGGACGACAACGCCTACGATGCCGAAGGCACAGACAAGCCGGATATGACCATGCCCTTTGGCCAGGATAGCCTCATCGCCGCCGTTGTAAAAGCGAACCCGAAGACCATCGTCGTTTTGATGGGCGGCGGCCCGGTGGATATGACCCGGTGGATAAACGAAACGCCTGCCGTCCTCGAAACCTGGTATACGGGCAGCGAAGGCGGCGACGCCCTCGCGGGCATCCTCTTCGGCCGGGTAAACCCTTCCGGAAAACTGCCCATGACCTTCCCCAAAACGCTCGCCGAAAGCCCGGCCCACACGCTCGGCCAGTTTCCCGGCGATAGCACCACCGTCGAATACGACGACGACATCTTCGTCGGCTACCGGTATTTCGATACATGGAAGATCAAACCCCAGTTTGCCTTCGGCCACGGTCTTTCTTACACGACCTTCGGCTACTCGCATCTAACGGTGACCACCCGCGGTTCCACCGCTGCCGTTTCGCTCGACCTTACGAATACCGGCAACAGGGCCGGCGCGGAGGTGGTACAGGTATACGTAAAACAAAACCACTGCACCCTGAGACGCCCCGAAAAGGAACTCAAAGGGTTTGAAAAAGTCTTTCTGCAACCCGGCGAGACCCGCAACATCACGATCTCCCTCCAAAAAGACGCCTTTCAGTATTACAACGACCTAAAGCACGCCTGGACCCTGGACCCGGGCGACTTCACCATCCTGTGCGGCAGCGCTTCCGACGACATCCGCGCATCGAAAATCATATCTATTAAACAATGACCCGTACCCTGTTCATAGCGGCCATATTCTTCGCTGTCACCGCCTCGGCACAAAGACAAGAGTCGTGCATCGACGAAGACTGGCGTTTCGCCCTCGGCCACGCCACCGATGCTCAAAAGGATTTTAACCATGCCACGGCGCCGTTTTCCTACTACGCAAAATCCGGCTACGGCGACGGCCCCGCGGCGGCGGATTTTGACGACCGCTCCTGGCGCGTCCTGGATCTCCCGCATGATTGGGCCGTGGAGCTGCCTTTCGATTCTCGCGGCTCGCATAGCCACGGCTACCGCGCCATCGGCCGCAATTTTCCTCAGAACAGCATCGGCTGGTACCGGAAAACATTCTACATCCCCACGACGGACGAGGGCCGCCGCATCAGCATCCGCTTCGACGGTGTCTTCCGGGACTCGAAAGTATGGGTCAACGGTTTTTATCTCGGCAACGAACAAGGCGGATACAACGGATTCTCCTATGACATAACCGACTATTTGAAGTATGGTGGCACGAACACGATTGCCGTTCGGGCCGACGCCACCATGGAGGAAGGATGGTTCTATGAAGGCGCCGGCATCTACCGGCATGTATGGCTCACTAAGACGGCGGCGCTTCACATGACGCAGGATGGCGTATGCGTACAATCCCGTATCCAAGGGTTGGCTGCGGATGGCCTTTCCGCACGACACGCCGCCGTCGCCACCTCCATCACATTGATCAATCAGCAGCGCCAAGGCAACAGCAACCAGCAGCGTCACGCCGGCGCGGTATCCCTCCGGCAAACCATCCTCGACAGCGCCGGCAACATCGTGGCGTCGGCAACCACCAGGGCGCCCGAGCCTGCCCCCGGCGTGACCGCAGACATCCCTACCTCGCTCAGTCTCCCAAAACCACACCTCTGGTCTACTACCAACCCCTATCTGTACACGCTGACGACAACCGTCGTCCTCGGCGATAGCGCAATCGACTACTGCGCTACTCGCTTTGGCTTCCGCACCATCCGCTGGGACCCGGACGCAGGCTTCTTCCTGAACGGCATCCACGTCGAGCTCAAAGGTACCAACGATCACCAGGACCATGCGGGTCTGGGTACAGCCATACCCGACGAAGGCTGGGACTACCGCCTCCGCTGTCTAAAATCCATCGGCGCGAACGCTTACCGGTGCGCACACAACCCGCCCGCACCCGAATTGCTCGATGCCTGCGACCGACTGGGCATTCTCGTGATCGATGAGAACCGCTGGATGGGCGTCACTCCTCAAATGACGGACCCGTTGCGCCGGATGATCCTACGCGACCGCAACCACCCTTCGATCATCGCCTGGTCCATCGGCAACGAAGAGTGGGCCATGGAGGGAACTCCGACCGGCGCAAGAATAGCCTCGACGCTACAAGACTACGTGCGGACACTGGACACCACCCGGCCCGCGACAGTGGCCATAAGCGGTGGCTGGGGCAACGGCATCTCATCGGTGATCGGACTTATGGGTTATAATTATATCGCCCATGGCAGCACCGATGAACAACACAAACGCTTCCCCTGGCAACCCGGCGTCGGCACGGAAGAAGGGCAGATGACCACCACCCGCGGCGTCTATATCGACGACCCGGCCGCCCACCGCATTGCAGCCTATGACCGGCCACCATTGCCCGGTTTCTACAACCTCGAAGACGGCTGGAAACATTACGCCGCCCGCCCTTACCTCGCAGGCATGTTCATCTGGTCCGGTTTCGACTACCGCGGCGAACCATCACCCTTCGGCTGGCCCTCCGTGTCTAGCTACACGGGTGTCCTCGATGCCTGCGGCTTCCCCAAAGACATCGCCTGGTATTTCCGCAGCTGGTGGACGACACGGCCGACCCTCCATCTCTTTCCCCACTGGAACTGGCCGGGTAGGGAAGGCCGTCCCATCGATGTCTGGGCCTATAGCAACTGCGATGAGGTCGAACTCTTCCTCGATCATAAAAGCCTCGGCAAAAAGCCGGTGCCCCCGAACGGTCACCTCGAATGGTCCGTACCGTATCACCCCGGCTCCCTCGAAACGGTAGGTTACACAAAAGGCAAAAAGACCCTCACCGACGAAGTACACACCACCGGCCCGGCAACAAGGATCGTTTTGCAAGCTGAAACCAATATCGGGAAGGGCCACATAGCTTTCGTCACCGTCAAAGCAGTCGACGCCGCCGGCCGCCCCGTACCCACAGCCGATAACGAGATCGCGTTCACCCTCCACGGCCCCGCCCGGATCATCGGCGTCGGCAACGGCGATCCGGTATCCCACGAAGCGGACAAGTTCGTGGATCAAATAAAGTCTATCCCGGTATCCAATATCCGCCGGACCAAAGAGAATGGCGACACCTTCGATGATGCCGATACCAGCGTCAACACCATCCATTCCACCGGCGATATCGTCTTAACCGAGCTGCCGGACAGCGCCCGTTTCCGCCTTTTCTTCAAGAGCATCGGGACACACCAGCAATGTTATCTCAACGGCCATTTGATCGGCACCCCGGGCGACGCTTCCCTACGCAGCGAATTTGCCGTCGACCGCAATCTGCTCCATC
>DASZOW010000113.1:0-12898 GCA_035550615.1 Puia sp. | reverse complement strand
ATCCGCGAAGAAACCTTGAGATCGGTATTCACACGCGCCTCGGCTAACTTGGAGTTCGTGTTGTCGAGAATACCCTCTTGGTCCTGGAACCGGACACTGGCGCGGCCCTTGAAATTATCGCTGCCGCCGCTTACGGAAAGGGTATGGTTCGTCTGGCCTGCGGTATGGAAAGCGCGGCTATACCAGTCGTAGGGCAAAGGATAATGGATAGGATCTGTTTTGTTACCCTGGATATACGCATCGATATCCTGATCCCGGTAAGGCTTCGGCGGGTTCGAGCCGACATTTTTATAAGCGGTGTTTTCCAGGTGCAGATAGCTGGCAAGATCCATCGGCTTAGGTTGGGTCACCGACCGCTGCCGGCCATAGTAGCCGCTATAGCTGGTCAGAACCTGCCCGGATTTCGCCCGTTTGGTCGTGATCAGTATGACGCCGTTGGAAGCCCTCGAACCATAGATGGCCGTGCTGCTCGCATCCTTGAGGACCGAGATGGATTCGACATCGTCGGGGTTCACATTGCTGAAAGGCTGCTCGATGCCATCGATAAGCACCAACGGCGCCACCGATGCTCCGGACAGATCCTCCGAAGTATAGAGGGTATTGACCCCGCGCAATACGATAGGGGTGTTGATATTACCTGGCTGACCACCCTTGTCGAGGATCGTCAGACCCGGCAGCTTGCCCTGCAATGCCTGTTCGAGACCGGAGATAGGACGATTCGTAAGATCTTTGCCGGCGATCGATGCTACCGCACTGGTCAGGCTGACCCGTTTTTGCGTACCATACCCGACTACCACCACCTCATCCAACTGCTTGTTGGCTTGTGTGAGGATAATCTCCATAGTACCATTGCCGGCCTTTACTTCCTGCCGGTCAAAACCCACGGAAGAAAATATCAGTGTCGACCCGCGACGCGGAACATGAATAGTGAACCGGCCTTCGGCATCAGTGGACGTGCCTTCAGTGCCGCCTTTGACGGATATGCTTACCGCCGTTACAGGAGTGCCTTTCTCATCCTTGACCCGGCCACTTACCGTGATACCGGTTTGCGCAAACACAACCGTGGAAGAGAAACAAAACGCCAGCCATATACCGGCAATAGCAAGTTTCAATTTTTTCATACAGCAATTTTTAAATGAGCGATCGTTAGGAATTACAGCCGCGTGGTATTCAGTTGTCGGGCAATAAGCTCTGTTCTATAGGGTATCGAAGATTGCGCGCCAAGCCTGGTCACGGATATCGCCGCCGCCTCGCAGGCGACGTCCACCGCCTCCTCCAGGTTCTTTCCTTCCGCTACGGCCACGGCCAGCGCACCATTGAAGACATCGCCCGCCGCCGTAGTATCCACCGTTTCGACCGGGCGGGCCGGGACAACGACAAATCCTCCATTGGCATGGATCAACGCTCCAAGCGACCCCATGGTGACGACCACATTCCGCGCACCCTTGGCGCAGATGATCTTCGCCGCCTGCTTGGCCGACTCCATGTCCTTTACATCGATGCCCGCAATCATGGAAGCCTCTTTTATATTGGGAGTGAGGATATGGACGCATTCCAGCAGCTCCTGGCTCAGGATGTTCGCAGGCGCAGGATTCAGGATCACTTTTACGCCCTTGCTCGCCGCATACCGTACTACATAATCGACAGTCTTCATCGGGATCTCCAACTGCACAAGCAAAATGGCCGCGCCGGCGATCTGCTCCAGGGCGCTGTCGATGTCTTTGCCATCCAACGCTGCATTGGCTCCCGATGCTACCACGATACTGTTCTCACCCGCCTGGTCTACCGTAATAAGAGCAACCCCCGACGGTAGATCTTCATCGGACACGAGATACCGGATATCGATACCTTCTTCACTAAATAATTGGGAGAATTGTTTGCCGAAAACGTCATTACCCATTTTCGAAATAAATACGGCCTCACCACCGAGCCGCGCCACGGCAACCGCCTGGTTGGCGCCCTTGCCGCCGGGATTCATAAAGAAAGAACCAGAAAGAACTGTCTCTCCGGGCGCCGGAATATGTTCGGTCTTTACCACCATGTCCATATTGCTGCTGCCCACTACTACTATTTTCCTGTTTTCCATAAGCAAGTCGTTCGTTTGTTAAATCAAAAATAAGCGGCAGGCTATGTGAAAAGAAAGCCTTATTTTGAGTAATTATTGGTTCCTGATCACGATGACTTGGATTGATATTTTATTAATTCAGTCTAATAATCAATTATTTATATTACTAGTTTTTTGTAGCAATTATTGGAGGAACATAGCGCTATGAGCCCCTCTGCATTGGTTAAGCTGGTCCGCTCGCTGTCGAGCTCTGAAAAAAGATATTTCAAGCTGCAATCCAAAAGACAAAGCGGCAACAAGGAGTACTTGCTATTGTTTGAACTCATCGACTCGGTGAAAAATCCGGACGTCCGAATGCTGAAGCAGGAGTTCAAAAAACGCTCTCCGGAAGGAAGCTGGGAGAACACCTGCATCTACCTGGGCAGTAGTATCGTAGACGGTCTTGTCCGGGCGAAAAAAGAAAAAGATATCTTCTTCCACCTGCTGCATCAGTTGCAGGAGATCAAAATACTCAAAGAACGCTCCCTGGAAGAAGAAGCCTTTTCACAGGCAAGAAAGGTAGGCCGGATGGCTGCAAAATACCAGTTGCACTGGATCGAATACTATTGCTACCGCGACGAGCTGCAGCATTACTCGGATAACAATTTTGCCGGCATCACCGACCAGGGACTCGTGACCCTGCAGATGAAAGGTAAAGACATCCTCAAAAGCCTCAGCCATATCCACGATCATTATTCGCTGTACGAGCTGCTGCACTATCGTCTTATCCATACCGGCAAGATCGCCTCCGAGGAAGGCCGGAAAAAGCTCAACGATCTCATGTTGAGCGAGATGGTCCTCGTCGCAAGCAAGGCGAAAAGCTTTATATCGCAAAAGCTGCATCTGTTGTTCCAATCCTTCTTCTTTACCGTAGTGGGGGACTATCATTCGGCATTGAAATCTTTCCATCAGCTCAATGCGCTGTTGGAGAAGAACCGCGAATTCCTCGATCATCCGCCGCTGGACTACCTGTCCGCACTTACGGGGATCATCGAAAGCCTGTACATGCTGGGCAATCATACGGAACCGGCTTACTACCTGGAAAAGATCCGCAACCTCGACCAGCCGGCTTACCCGGAATATTTCCGCTTCCTAGTCCGCAAAACGGCGTATGCTCAGCAAGTGCTGATCCTCCTGCGGGCCGGCCGGCCGGAAGAAGCCCGAAAGATAGTGGACGCCATCCCCCGCGATGTCTTCGATAACTATCCGCTGGCAGACGAAGAGAAGCAATGCGAATTGTATTATTATTGCGCATTGACGTTTTTCCAACTGCGGGACTGGAAGACGGCGCATCTCTTTCTCCGCGAGATCATGAACGGGCTCCGGCTGCCTCCCCCATTGCTGGTCAGCAGGGCGATCCGGCTACTCAACATCGTGATCTATTATGAGAAGCGTGAACTGCTGCACCTCGAATACGAGATCCGGTCTTATAAACGCTATTTCAGCCAGTCGAAACTGACAAAGATCGAGAAGCTCGTTTTCCGCGTCGTCGAGGCGACGCCCTCCAATCGACGGCTGTTATCGCTGCCCGCCGGCCAGCGCAAGATCATCGCCGAACTGGATGCAGTGACGAAAAGCAGGTACGAGCAACAATTGCTTCGTTATATCGATCTGGGCGAGTGGGTGAGAAATATTTCGGTTAGACCGTTTTAACCCCTCTCTTTTGGCCCTCAGGTTTTATGTAAAGCAAAAGACATCCGGCGACGATAGCAAAACCGACACTGGGATGCCAAAACGACAACCCGACAGCGCTGAGAAAAGACACCAGGGTCGCCACCGACCTGATCCTAAATGATCGGCTGCCTTTTTCCCGGCGGCGGTAACGATGCGCATTGGTTTGATAAATGAGACCCAGATAGGTTAGATTTACCAGGAAAAAGACAAAGGCATACATGGCCGTCGGAACGGCAGCCAGCCGGGTATCGGCGATCCATGTCGTGAGAAATGGGATCAGCGACACTGCGAACAAATGACCGAAATTGGCCCATACCAGCCTGTGCGTGACATGGGATGCGTTCTTCAGGAGATAGTGGTGGTTCGTCCAGACGATGGCGATAAACAGGTAACTCACGATATAGCTCAACCACGTCGGCCACAACTCGCCCAACGCCTTGAAACTGGCCTCTTCCGGCTTCTTGAGCTCCAATACCATGATCGTTATGATAATGGCGAATATTCCATCGGAGAACGCATTGATGCGTTCAAGACTATGGTCCCTTGGCCTCTCCATGAAACAAAAATAGGAGAATTTGCCGGCAGACAAGTCTTTCGGACGCACGCCACAATCGGATAAATAGCTGATATTGTGAAAAATTTCCCGATGAGCCAGTCGAGACGTTCTTTCCTGAAAAACAGCGCGGGTTTTGCCGCCCTGGCGGCCTTCGGCCCATATCCGATGACACCGCCCTCCCGGAGTAGCTGCGGCATCCAGATCGGCCCCGACTGTTTCGTCGACGAAGGCATCGAAAACGTGCTGGACATCCTGCAGCAAAAAGGCGCCGTCGACACGCTCTATCTCAGCACCTTTACCTACGATCGTGGCATTATCGGCCGGACACCGGGCAAAAACTATCCTGGTCACGGCGTCGACGCCTCCGACAAAGGATATTTCCACGGTGGCAACTATGCCACCCCACACGCAAAATTCTATGCAGACACGGCCATCAAAGGGGACAAGCTGAAAGCCCCGGACTTCGACGACCGCGATATCCTTGCCGAGGTCCTTCCAAAGGCCAAACGTCGCGGAATGAAGACCATCTGTTCGATCCAGGACGGATTCAGCTATCCCGCGGACATGCCCTTCGTGGAGAATATGCACGAGATAGATCTTCAGGGCAGGAAAAGCGGCGCTCTCTGCTTCTTCAATCCCGACGTCCGTGAGTTCTGGTCGGCGGTAGCCCGCGACCTTTGCAGCTCCTATGACATCGATGGCGTCCTGCTGTTCAATGAACGCAATGGCCCTTTGCTCAACGCCATCGGGGTAAGCCATGCCCAGACCATCGATTCGGCCCGCGTCACCTGTTTCTGCCCTTACCATGAACAAGCGGCCAAAGCCCGCGGCATCGATTTTCAACGGGCAAGAGAAGGTTACCTCCAGCTCGACCGATTTGTCCAACAGGCATTCAAGGACCAACGGCCTTCCGACGGCTACTACGTCGAATTCGAACGCCTCATGCTGACCTATCCCGAGATCATGGCCTATAACCAGCTCTTCGACGCAGGCAAGCACCAGGTACTAAAAGATATCTATACATCGGTAAAATCCATCCGTCGGGAGCTCCAGGTCGGATTCCACATCGAGCATACCAATTCTTTCAACCCTCTCTACCGTGCCACCCGCGACTACGCGCAGCTGGCGGAACTCGCCGATTTTCTAAAGGTGGTGGTGTACAACAACTGCGGCGGAGAGCGTTATGTCAATTTCATCCATAATATCTGTCGGACGGTCTTCCGTGACGTCCCCCCAGGCGAACTCATGCAGATGAACAATCATCTTCTCAATTATGCCAATGAGGCCCCGATAGAAACGCTCGCCGCCGCCGGCCTGTCCCCCGATTATGTTATGCGCGAAACCCAACGGGCAAAGGCCGGGGTAAAAGGTAAATGCCGCATTCTGCCGGGCATCGACGTCAATATCCCCACCGGCGAAAAAAGCCGGAAAGCCTCTCCCGATGACACCTATCAGGCCACGGCCAGCGCGTTCAAGGGCGGCGCCGACGGGGTCATCCTTTCCCGTAAGTATTCGGAAATGCACCTCGATAATCTAGCCGCCGCCGGCCGCGCCGTCCGCGCCGTAATATTAAACTCATAACCTATGTTCAAAAGCAACCTCAAAACCGCCTGGAGAAACCTATGGAAGAACAGAATTTCTTCTCTCATTAATATCATCGGTCTCACCATCGGCTTAACAAGCTTTATCCTGATCGCATTGTATATCTTTGATGAGTTTACGTTCGACAGGTTTCATAACGACGCAGCAAATATTTACCGTGTAATTGAACGCAAAACATCAGCAGACGGTAAAACGGAGAAGAGATCGGGCACAGGCTTTCAGGTTTCAGCAAGAGCAAAAACTGGCTTTCCGGAGATTCGGGACGTCGCGCGTGTTTCGGCATATTGGCGCGCCAGCGTTTCATCGGGGGACAATAGGGCAAATGTTTTCCAGGAGGATTTTATAGCCGGGAATCCCGGTTTTCTTAGGGTCTTTAGCTTCCCTTTGTTATACGGCGACCGAAGCAGCGCATTGACAGAACCCAGATCCGTTATCCTTACTGAACAAACAGCATTAAAATTCTTCGGCCTATCGAATGTAGTCGGGAAATTGCTATTTTTCGACAACGATTCTGTTCCCTATAAAATAACGGCGGTATTTAAAAACTTTCCCGATAATTCAAGCATCGCGTTTGATCTCCTGGTGTCGGAAGCTTCTCTCGTGGCCAATCCAGCCGCCAAAGACTGGCTCGCCAACGATTGGTCGTCGGGCGCTTTTGCGACTTATTTCCTACTTGATCATAATGCCGATATCCCGGCCTTAAATAAAAAACTTGATCACTTCATCGCTGAAAATTACAAACCGGATCCCGGCGTTAAAAGCCATATTCAACTACAGGCCTTAAAAGACGTCCATTTTTATTCTAACGATATCGAAGGTAATTCCAGAAAAAGAGGGAATATCTCCTATGTATACGTTTTTCTTATCGTAGCCTGCTTTATAATCTTTATCGCATGCATCAATTATATGAACCTTGCTACCGCCCGGTTTACGAACAGGGGGAAGGAGATCGCGATACGTAAGGTTTCGGGGGCGTCAAGATCGGCGCTCATAAAGCAGTTTCTTGCAGAAGCATTGCTGATAACGCTTCTTGCTGTGGTTCTTTCGCTTGTATTCGTAAATTTCTTATTACCTCTTTTTAATTCATTTACGGAAAAACACCTGACCCTGAACCTGTACACCGATTACCGGATATGGACAGGCGTTCTTTTGGTCATGGGCATTGTTACTTTGCTGGCAGGTCTTTATCCTGCTCTATTTCAATCGGGGCTCAACCCTCTGTCGTTGTTAAAAAGCAAAACGCAATTGGGACGGGGCAATATCTCTTTACGCCGCTCACTCGTTGTTTTCCAGTTTATGATCTCGATCGTCCTTATTTCGGCCACTATGATCATTTTCGAGCAAATGCAGTATGTAAATAATAAAGACCTGGGTTTTGACAAGGAGAAGCTGGTGGTTATCGATGTTGGCCAGGTACGCGATCGTGCTGCCACGATAAAAGATGAATTTGCAAAGCTTGCGCAAGTTAGATCGGTTTCTGTAACGACGATGGTTCCGGGTGAATGGAAGACTATTCCTACCGTAAAAGTGAATACTGACAACACTGACCCGGCAACCGGAAAAGATATGTATTTCTTTGGCGTGGATGATCGATTTCTATCGACGTATAATATCAAATTATTAAGCGGCAGGAACTTCTTTCCATCGGGCAACGCAGATTCTAACGCCGTGCTTATTAATGAAACTGCCGCCCGTGAACTTGGTATAACGAATGTCCTGGGGCGGACGATCACGATCCTATCCGCAAAATTCGGCGGCGATAATCGTTCCGGGATCGAAAAACCTTTTATTGTAACCGTTGCCGGCATAGTCAAAGATTTCAATTTCCAGTCTCTGCATGAGCCGCTCGCTCCGATGGTACTTGGTTTTTATAAAAATCCCGTTCTCGGTATTAACTATATTACCGCGAAACTTAGCAGTGTCGACGTCGGCGCCACACTAAAACAAATGAATGCTATTCTGCATAGTATAGCCAGGGCTCAACCTTTCGAATATCATTTTCTGGATAAACAATGGGAGTTGCTTTATCGCCAGGACAAAACAAGGGAAACGATTTTTCTTGTGATCTCGCTGCTCGCCATTTTCATAGCGGCTTTGGGACTGCTAGGCCTTACCATCTATGCAGCGGAACAACGCCTGAAAGAAATTGGCATCCGGAAGGTATTGGGGGCGAATATTGCCGGTATCGTCCTTCTGCTTTCAAAAGAATTTTTAAAACTGGTCCTCGTCGCTGCCCTGGTAGCAACACCTGTTGCATGGTTCTTTATGCACCGGTGGCTGGAAGATTTTGCCTACAGGATAAATATTAGTTGGTGGGTATTTGCTCTCTCCGCGCTTACAGCAATTATAATCGCTATGGTAACGATCAGTTTCCAGGTCGTTAAAGCGGCAATGGCCAACCCGGTCAAAAGCCTTCGCGCGGAATAGCCCCGGCGCAAATCCCCGGGAATAACCCTGTCAAACATTAAAAAAGCCTTGTAAATCAACATTTACAAGGCTCTAATCGATTGGAATCGTGCGCGGGATGAGATTCGAACTCACACGCCTCGCGGCGCTACCACCTCAAAGTAGTGCGTCTACCAATTTCGCCACCCACGCATCCACCTGCGAAATTTCGAGGAGGCTGCAAAAATAGGGTTTTCAGCCCACATTTTTCAAAGCCCGTCGTTTCTGTCCGCAAATTTTTTCGGCGAGCCGCAGAACATTCAGGCAAGCCCCACAACGACCGTAACCCCTACTTCTTCAACACCATCCGGAAGGTCGTTCCCTTCCCTAACTCGGAATGCCGCACAAAAAGCTGCCCCCGATGATACTGCTCGATGATCCGCTTGGAAAGGCTCAAACCAAGCCCCCAACCACGCTTTTTAGTGGTAAAACCAGGCTTGAACACCTTCGCCACATTCTTGGCGGCAATACCCTTGCCGGTATCGGTGACATCGATCATGATCTCATTTTCCAGCTCGATGATAGTGATCGTGATCGCCCCCTTCCCTTCCATGGCATCCAACGCATTCTTCAACAGATTTTCAATGACCCAGTCGAACAGCGGCCCGGAAATACGGGCGGTAAGCGGCGGCGCCACTCCAAGCCCAGGATCGGATGGCCCGGCATCCCCCTGACCTGGCGTCACAAGGGTAAATTGTACCTTCCCCGTCGCCCGCTTGCGGATATATTCCATCATATTCCGGACCTGGACGATCACATCCTTTTGTTCCAGCTGCGGCGTACTGCCGATCTTGCCAAAACGGTCCGAAACGAGTTTCAACCGGTCCACATCCTTCTGGATCTCCTGCACCGTTCGCGGATCGAGATCGGTCTCTTTGAGCATCTCTACCCAACCTTCCAGCGATGAGACAGGCGTCCCCAGCTGATGAGCTGTTTCCTTGGCCATGCCCGCCCAAAGCTGATTCGTAGTGGCCTTGTTCCGAACGGTGATCGAATAAAGGGTAAAAAAGATAAAAAGCGCTACGATGAACAGCTGCACCAGCGGATAATACCGCACCTCGTCCAATAAGGCCGTATGTCCATAATAATATCGATTGGCCACATAAGGATTATCGCTCAAGGTCACCTCCAGCGGATTGTTCTCTGACCTGAACTTGCTCAGCTGCCGGTATAGCCAGGCCTTGTCCCCGGACGCCCGCGCGGAATCGAGATTGATATAATCGATGATGGTGTCCTTCTCATTGGTCTCGATAATGGGAATGGATTGCTGCCCATTCCGGATCAAATTGGGTAAGGTTAGGTCCATACCCGGGTTGCTGAGCATAGCCTTGCTGGCGGCTACCCAAAGGGAGACCTTCTGTCTTTCCTCCGTCGCGATCTTTTTTGCCAGGTATTGGGAGTAGAAGATCGTCGCGGTCACTATAACGATGCCGACCAACGCCAATAACGACCTCCAGTTGAGCAATGAACGAATCATGGATCGAATTTATGTCTATTCCCTTATTTTTGGGCCTCATTTTGAATAGTGCCAACAACATCAATAGTCATACTCAACTTCAACGGGCGCAAATTTCTCGAACAATTCCTCCCTTCCGTGACCTCCAACACCTGCCCGGGGGCCGAGGTCATCATCGCCGACAATGCTTCCACCGATGACTCGCTTCCTTTTCTGCGCCAACATTATCCAACCCTGCGGGTGATCCTGCTGGATCGTAACTATGGTTTCGCGGGCGGCTACAATATGGCTTTGCGTCAGGTCCAAAGCGACTATTACGTGCTGCTGAACTCGGACGTGGAGGTGGCCGAAGGCTGGATGGAACCCATTGTCCGCCTCATGGAAAATGATCCCTCCATCGGCGCCTGCCAACCCAAGATCAGGATGTATTCGAACCGGGCATCTTTCGAGTATGCAGGTGCGGCCGGCGGCTGGCTCGATTACCTGGGATACCCCTTTGCACGCGGACGTGTCTTCGATGTCTGTGAAACGGATCAGGGACAGTATGACGTGTCGGCGCCGGTCTTTTGGGCAAGCGGAGCGGCCCTGTTCATCCGGTCGAAGCTCTGGCACGAACTGGGCGGACTGGAGAACTTCTTTTTTGCCCATCAGGAAGAGATCGATCTCTGCTGGCGCATGCAGCTGGCCGGATATAAAGTGTATTGTTGCACGGAATCGGTGGTCTATCATGTAGGTGGCGGCACCCTCCCAAAAGGCAATGAACGCAAGGTCTTTCTCAACTTCCGGAATAACCTGATCATGATGGCCAAATGTCTTCCTTTCGAACAGTGGCTATGGAAAATACCCTTTCGCTTTTTGCTGGACTCGGTCTCCGCCTGGAAATCGCTTTTTGCCGGCGAAGCGGTCTATTTCTGGGCAATTCTGGAAGCGCACCTCGCATTCTTCAAATGGCTGGCCGTCAGCCGGAGAAAAAGTCTTTTTCCGCCAAAAAAACGCGGAAAGCTATTGGGTTGGTATACCGGGAGCGTTGTCTGGCAATACTTTGTGAGAGGAAAAAAAACTTTTGAGGAAATTGTAAAGGCCAAAAGTTGAATATCCGGGCGAATGCCCTTATTTTTGCCAAGTCAAGAGCCCCTTGGGGCTCAGTCCGTTAGGACAGACATTAGCACATAATTAAAGCATTATGGACCAAGCATTAGATCAACCTATAGAGCTTAAAGACCCCAAACTTAAGGACTTTGCCAACAGTTGGGTAGATTCGTCTGCATTCCTGTTTTATCTGAGCGTATTAATTATCATCTGCCTTGTCGTCGGCGGTAGCTACGGCCTGTATCACCATCGTTACATGGGCAAACCCGAGGTCGAGGTTCCCGGTAACACGCTGTACACGCCTCAATACAAATAGTTCAAAAAAAATTTTTCGGGAAATATTCTTTCCCTATTTTTGCACCCCCGGTAAACAAACCGAAGCCCGATGAAACAGGCCAAAGTTGTCGCCAGGGGTAGAAAGAAGTTCTTTCCAAAATAAGTTCTCCATGCGGAAGTAGCTCAGTTGGTAGAGCGCAACCTTGCCAAGGTTGAGGTCGCGGGTTCGAGCCTCGTCTTCCGCTCAGAAAACCCGGCCGGATAAACTCCGGTCGGACACAAAACTCGGCCGGGTAAACCCGCCGGACATTAGATTCCACCCAAGGTGGAATTTTTCATTTATACCATGCCCCTGTGGCGGAACTGGTAGACGCGAGGGACTTAAAATCCCTTCCTACGAAAGTGGGGTGCAGGTTCAATTCCTGTCGGGGGCACAAAAAAGGCTTTGATAATCAGGTGAGTATGAGAGCCTTTTTTCTTTGCCTTCTTCAACAACCTCATATTCAGTCTACCATATCCCTCAAAATCGGGCACACAAACGGCACACACGGTTTTCCGGTCACAAATAGGCATGTTCTTGGTGGTAATTTCCCGCATGAACATCAGTATAACGCCACAGCGTATGCGAGATGGTCAGCGGATCTATTATACGTTTGAGTGGGGCAAGAAGCCCGGCCAGCGAAAGGCATCAGGCATCTTTACTTACGCGCACCCTTGCTCTCTTATCGAGCGCGAACATAACAAAGAAGCGGCCCGCCTTTTGGCGGTCAAGCGCGCCCATTTACTACTGGATTGGCAGGCCATTGGAACAGGACTTATTCCCATGCACCGGCTGCAGGCCAATTTCCTGGACTTCTATTCGGAGTATGTACATCAGAACAGGCGATCGGATCACCGGCATCTTCCCGCCAGCTTTAGCCAATTCAAACGCTTTATCAATAGTGATTTTTGTCTCCGCATGATCTGACGGCTGACCTCTGCTTCCGGTTCCGACAATATCTACTGGACCGTTACAATGGCCAAACGCCCGCCAACTATTTTACCCCGTTCAAGCGCATAGTCAAAGCTGCCACTCAGCAGGGATATTTTAGAACCGATCCCTGCGCAGATATTCCGGCGAAGGCCAAAAAGAATACGCCCCCAAAAGACCATCTGGAGGCCGAAGAATATATTCGATTACTCAAGACACCATGGAAGACCCGGAGGTGTGGGATGCGTTTATCTTTTGCTGCTATACAAGGTTACGCTGGTGCGATATCCAGGCCTTCTCACCAGATCATATTAAGACAGCCCACTTTATTGTGCAGAAAAAGACGCAGGTCGAACACTATTTAACCCTGCATCCCGTAGCCAAAGCGATCCTGGACCAACGCTTCGCCATCCGGTTAAATCCTGAGCGGCAGCGCCCTATCTTCCGATTACCAACCTCAGAGGAAGCTCGTCGGGTCCTTGCAGCGTGGTGCCTGGCGGCCGGCATCAACAAACATATTACCTGGAGTTGCGCCAGGCTAAGCTTCAGCATTCTCTTGCAGGATGCCCTGGTAGACCAGGCCACGGTTGCTTTGCTGTTGGGCCACACGACAACTCGGCATGTATTCGAAACCTACCGAAGGTACCGTCCCAAAGACCAGGCGGCGACGATTGCCTTGCTTCCCGACCCTGACCATCCTCCTAAACCGGCCATAAAAACTTCGAA
>DASZOW010000112.1:0-1663 GCA_035550615.1 Puia sp. | reverse complement strand
CCTGGGGATCGGCAGTCCCGATCTGCCGCCCCATCCGGATGTGATCCGGGTCTTGCAGGAAGAAAGCGCCAAATCTAACGTGCATGGCTATCAGTCTTACAAGGGATCGCCCGTGCTGCGTAAGGCCGTCGCGGACTGGTATCGGCAGTGGTATGGCGTCGGTCTAAACCCCGATACCGAGATACTCCCGCTGATCGGTTCCAAGGAGGGGATCATGCATATCTGTATGACCTACCTGGATGAAGGTGATGGGGCGTTGGTGCCCAATCCGGGATATCCGACCTACCGCAGCGCGGTAAAGCTGGCAGGGGGTGTCTGCGTGGATTATTCGCTTACGGCCGAGGGTGGATGGTATCCGGATTTTGAGGAGCTCGAACGGTTGGTGGAAGCCGGTGTACCGCATCCGACCAGGGATGTACAGCCCGGGGGCCGGATCAAGCTGATGTGGGTGAACTATCCGCAGATGCCGACGGGAAAGCTGCCGGACCGCGGGTTGTTCGAGCGGCTGGTCGCCTTTGGAAAGAAACATGGGATCCTGATCTGTCATGATAATCCGTACAGTTTTATTTTGAATGATTCGCCGATGAGTCTTTTATCGGTGGCTGGCGCCAGGGATGTGGTGATCGAGCTCAATTCGCTGAGCAAATCGCAGAATATGGCCGGCTGGCGGGTGGGAACCTTAGCGGCCGCCAAGGAGCGGATCGATGAAGTATTGCGGTTCAAGAGTAACATGGACAGCGGGATGTTCCTGCCGGTGCAGCTGGCGGCGGCGAAGGCGTTGTCGCTGGGTAAGGACTGGTATGACGGCGTGAATGCGGTATACCGGGAGAGAAGAGGCAAGGTATACGAGTTGTTGGAGCTGCTAAAATGCGAGTTTAGCAAGGACCAGGCGGGGATGTTTATATGGGCAAGGATCCCAGCTGTCTATAAGGACGGTTTTGCGTTGAGCGACCGGGTCCTGAATGAGTGCGGGGTATTTATAACGCCGGGGGGTATCTTCGGCTCTGCCGGGCAGCAATTCGTACGGGTGAGCCTTTGTACGCCGGTGACGAAATTTCAGGAAAGTATCGATCGTATCAAAGCAAAAGCAATATAATGTTCGATTCTATTACGATCGTCGGCGTGGGGTTGATCAGCGGCAGTTTTAGTCTGGCGTTGAAGGAGAAGGGGTTGGTGCGCAATGTCATCGGCGTAAGCCGCACGCCGGAGAGTGTCAAAAAGGCCCTGGACCTGGGGTTGATCGATGAGGCGCTGCCGTTAGCGGAGGCCGTTAAGAAAAGCGATCTGATCTATGTGGCTATCCCTGTGGATGTCACCGTTCCGGTGACCCGGCAGATCATGGACCTGGTTACGGACAGACAGATCGTGGCGGATGCGGGTTCTACGAAGCTGGCCTTGTGCGAAAGCCTGGCCGGGCATCCGATGCGAAGCCGGTTCGTGGCAACGCACCCGATGTGGGGTACCGAGTACAGCGGGCCCGAGGCGGCGGTACGGGATGCATTCCGGGGCAGGGCCTGTGTGATCTGCGAGAAGGAAAAGAGCGCATCCGATGCCGTGACGGTCATGGAGCAGTTGTATACGGACCTGGGGATGCATATCGTCTATATGGATGCCAATAGCCATGATATGCACGCTGCATATATTAGTCATATTTCGCATATTA
>DASZOW010000111.1:0-4680 GCA_035550615.1 Puia sp. | reverse complement strand
ACTGCCGCCGGCCGGATATCCATCATCGCACCGATCGCGCCAAAGCTAAAGGCATTGTAACCCCGCTCCCGGATCAACGTGTCGGCAATATAGACTATTTCATCACGGGTGTCCATTAGAAATCAAAAATACTTACTTACTAATAAGTCAGGAAATTTTTTCGAAAACCAAACCCCATCCGCCGATCCGCAAACGCCGCATACCAAAAAATTTGCGATCTTAATATCATGAAAAAACCCATCCTCCTGCTGCTCGCCATGCTCACCGCCATGACGGCCATCAACGCCCAGCCGGCGCCCGACGCGGAATTCAAACAATTCGCCAACACCCAGGACAGCCTCGAAGTAAAAGCCTACGAGAAACGGGATGTCCCCCGCTATAAAGAGCTCTTCACCGCCCTCCAAAAACGCTATCGTCAGCTGGACGCAAAACAACGGCCGAACTTCTCGGGCTTCATCTCCGGCGGCTGGTATAACCTCTCCTGCACCTACGCCCTCCTCGGCCAAAAAAAACCGGCGCTCGACTGTCTCGACAGCGCCATCAAAACGGGCTGGACCGATTACCAGCATACCCTCCAGGACCAGGACCTGGTCAGCCTTCATAACGAGCCGCGTTTCACCCAGCTGCTTCAACCGCTCCGGGAGAACTTCGACTATATGTATGTCATCGGCAAAGCCGGCGCCTATAACGACAACGACAACCGCTCCCTCCCCGCCTGGACCTATCAGTCACGTCTCGACACCAACCTCCTCGCTCTCCGCAAAAACCTCCACCTCGACTCGGTCGCCGGCTCCGGCTCCGACGTCACCCGCGTTCTCCGCCTCATGCACTGGATGCACGACCTCATCCCCCACGACGGCTCCAAAGGAAACCCCGCCGTCAAGAACGCAATGAACATGATCACGGTCTGCAAACGCGATCACGGCACCCTCAACTGCCGCGGCCTCGCCATCGCGCTCAACGAATGCTACCTGGCCCTGGGCTACCAGTCCCGCTACGTAACCTGCCTCCCCAAAGACAGCCTCGGCATCGACCAGGACTGCCATGTCATCGACATGGTCTTTATCCCCGGCCTGCATAAATGGATCTGGGTCGACCCGACCTTCGACGCCTATGTCATGAACGAGAACGGCGAGCTCCTCGGTCTCGAAGAGGTCCGCCAACGCCTCATCGACCATCGACCGCTGATCCTCAACCCCGATGCCAACTGGAACCACAAAGCCACGGAAACCAAAGACTACTATCTGTATTATTATATGGCCAAGAACCTCTACCGGCTGGAATGCGCCGTCAACAGCTGCTATGACCTCGAAACGCACACCCACGGCAAAGAGATCAGCTACATAGAGCTGCTCCCCCTGGACTACTTCAAACAGGCGCCCGACAAGGAAGCCTACTCGGGCAGCGACAGCGTCCATACCTATGTCTATCATACCAATAACGCCGCCGCCTTCTGGAAAACTCCTTGATTATCCGCCGGGATGATCTGCCGGCTCAAAGTTTCAACACTAATTTAATCCCGCATTTTTGGTGGATAGGGATACTATGTTAACTTTGCGCCCGTTTGAAAAAGCAGATACTACTCCATGACAGATCTATCGTCCTTCGATCCCAACGGTCCGAGCAACCCTAAGAATAATATCTTCGGCCTCCCATTCTCCGAAGAAGACGCACGGCTCGTGATCCTGCCTGTGCCCTGGGAAGTGACCGTCAGCTACGGCGCAGGCACCAGCCGCTCCTGCGAACACGTCTTCCATGCCTCCATGCAGGTGGACCTGTGCGACCCCGAGACCGACGACGCCTGGCGCCAGGGCCTCTATATGCGGCAGCCGGACAAAAAGATCCTCATGAAGTCCGACTACCTCCGCAAAGAAGCCGAACTCTATATCAACTTTACCTCCAAAGGCGAAATGCTGGAACGGAACAGCTTCATGTGCAAATCACTCAAGGAGATCAACGAAGGCAGCAACCAGCTGAATAAGTGGGTCTATGACCAAACCCGCGCCCTCCTCGACCAGGGCAAACTCGTCGGACTCCTCGGCGGCGACCATAGCACCCCCTTCGGCTATTTCAAGGCCATCGCAGAAAAACACGGCGATTTCGGCATCCTCCAAATCGACGCCCATTGCGATCTCCGGAAATGCTACGAAGACTTTGTATACAGCCACGCCAGCGTGATGTACAACGCTTTACAAGAGATACCTCAATTAAAACGCCTGGTACAGGTCGGGGTCCGGGACTTCTCGCCGCAGGAATGGGACTATATCCGGAACAGCGACTACCAGGTCGTCACCTATTTCGATAAAGATGTCAGGGAACGCCTCTTCGAAGGCCAGACCTGGAAACAGATCGCGGAAGAGATCGTTAGCCACCTGCCGGAAAAGGTCTATATCAGCTTCGACATAGACGGACTGGATCCCAAACTTTGCCCCAACACCGGAACCCCGGTCCATGGCGGCTTCGAAAGCGAACAGATCTTTTACCTGATCCGCAAGATCATCCAAAGCGGCCGCAAACTGCTTGGCTTCGACCTGGTGGAGATCGGCGTAGGTGAGAGCGACTGGGACGCCAACGTGGGCTCACGCATCTTGTGGAAATTGAGTAATTTATTGGTGGCAAGCAATTCCTGAGACCATGCGCTACCAGTACGTCGTCATCCTGAAAAAGACTAGCGAACGGGCCACCGATGTCCTTAGCCTGCTGCTTTGCCTGTTCTCCGCCGTCAGCTTTCTTCTATCCGCCCTCCACACGCATAGGCCCTGGCTCGATATCACGCTGGCCGCGATCCTGCTCGCCGGCCTCCTCTTCAACCTGGTTGCCGCCCGCCGGAAACACAAGAACAGCGCCGGCGTCCGTTATCGCTATTGGCTGCTGCTGGCGGCTATCGGCTGGATCGGCGCGACTTCTACCCCGTGGGTCGGCGCATTCTTCTTTCTGCTGGCCTTCCTCGAATACCAGACCAAACGCCCGCTCGAAATCGGCTTCAACCACGACAAGATCGTCATGAACACCCTGATCAAACGCCGCTTCGACTGGTCCCTGCTCAATAACGTCATCCTCAAAGACGGCCTCCTGACCCTCGACTTCAAAGACAACCACCTGGTACAGAAAGAGGTGCTCGACGACGAGGACGAAGACGACGCCGACGAAGAAGAATTCAATGCCTGGTGCCGCGCACAGCTCGCCGCCGCCGACAAAATTTCCGTCTGATCGATCCGCCTGCCCTTGTGGAATCTCCCCTTTTTTGCATCATAGTAGCAAAACTGCTATATGGATTCCATCTCCCTCCCCGTCATCGCCCCCCGGCTGGACCGCCTCAAACGCTCCGGCAGCTGGCTCCATCTCCTGGCCGGCGCCCTCATCCTGGCGCATGCGATCAGTCATTTCCGCGGCGAGACGACCCACACTCTTTATTTCTGGTGCCTTCTCCTCATCTCGCTGGATATCTTTCTGCTCGTGCTCGTCGGCCGCGACCTGCTCGCTCAGCTCCCCCGCGTAAACCTGGTCTTTCGCGCCATCGAGATCGTCTTCTTCCTGGGTATCGGCGCCCTCATGCTGGCCCAGCGCCATCCGCTCACCGGCCTCTTCCACTTTCTGCTGAGCATAGCCTATGGCTATCTTCTCTACTGCGAACGCAGCTTCCGGTCGCAAGAGAATCTTTCCATCCACCACACCGGCATCACCATCCCCGATCTGCCCGAATCCCGCTTCTTATACTGGACACACATCAACCATATAGAAGCCCGATACGATAGCATCGACATCACCACCGCAGGGGACAAACCTCTCCATTTCAAGCTCCGGAACAACCTCAGTTTCGACCAGCTCGAACATATCCAGGCCTTCTGCCGGTTCTACCTCGGTGTCTAACCCATTCGCCCCCAAGCCCGCGGCCCTAAACCGTCCGTTGCTAACCCCACTTTTCGTACTTTTGCCGGATGCTCAAGGAATCACCGTATATCCTCTACTCGGACGGAAAGGGAAATATTTTTGAAGACACCTCCCTCTATACCACCGGGAGAAGCGGCTGGGACGCTCTCCCCGTAGACCCCGAAGAATGGATCGAGCTCCCCGATGGCGGCAGCCTCTACGAACTGCCGGGACGCCGCGGCATCGGCATCGACGCCCGCACCGGCGAAATGCGGCTCTGCGAAAAAGGCTGGGCCGTAGCGGCCTTTATCCCCCCTGCCCATACCGGCCTCTACCTGGCAGCCTACGAAACGACCCCCGACGCCCCCACCCTGCCCCTGTTCTGCTATACGGCCGCCGGCTGGCACGACGGCAAATTCTATGTACCTGCTATCCGCATCGAACAGGACATTCGCCAGGACTGCGCAGTATACGACTGGGATATCATCAACGACGGCGTAGACAGGCTCCTGAAAGCCTATCCGCAGAACCGGCTCGTCAAACACCTGGCCGAAAACTGCTGCCTGACCTATCACTGTCCCGCCGCACGTAACTTCTTCATGGGCCGCTGGGAATGCCCCATACCGACCTCTCCCGCCTGCAACGCCAACTGCATCGGCTGTATCTCCTTCCAACCCCAGGAAGAGACGATCCCCTCCACCCAGGACCGCCTCAACTTCAAACCCCTGCCGGAAGAGATCGTCGAGTTCACCGTGCCGCATCTGCAGCATGCCCCCTTCCCGATCGTCAGCTTCGGCCAGGGCTGCGAAG
>DASZOW010000110.1:0-10776 GCA_035550615.1 Puia sp. | reverse complement strand
CCATGCGGAGCGGGTCATTGACCGCGGCGGCATATTTGTTCGTTTCCTCCACGGAGAAGGCCCGGGCGCTGACGACACTCATTTCGTTCAGCGGCTGGTTACGGCGGCTGACGGCTTTGACCTCTGCGGTCTGTTCCGTTTGTGGCGCCGATTCCATGGGAAAAGAGATAACCGATTCTTTTCCTGCTTCCACTTCGATATTGTCCTGTGTCACGGTCGTATACCCGATGTGGGAAATGACGAGGGTTTGTTTGCCGATGGGAATATTCCTAAATGAAAAATTGCCGTTGCTGTCAGTGATGGTGGACCTGCTTTCCATCGTCAGCGTGACTGTTGCTCCCGCCAGCGGTTTTTGCAGGACGCCGTCGAGGACGGTGCCGCGAAGCTGTTGGGTCATCTGGGCGTTGGCAATGGCCGCGGTTAGCATAAGGATAAGAAATGAAAGGCTCTTTGGCATTTGCATGATGATCGGGTTTCTAAAATAACAATCATCATAACGGCAACCCCTATGTCCTAAAATAAATTAACGGCCACACGCCAGCCTATCCAGCCGATGGCGCGGCCTTCGCCGATGGTACGCGTCGAATAACCTTTAGGAAGAGGCTGATAAAGCTGGCCGTCGATATAGTAATTGTGGTCGGACTGGTAAGCGGTAAGGGACGGGCCGGCGGTAATGCCGAAATTCCTGGCCGGCTGCCAGTGCAGATCGACGTTGAAACGGATTGCCATGTTGTTGTCGGCGAAATGACGAAAGTCCACGGGTGAGACGTTCAGCGCCGTCCCCTCGAAGCGGAGCGAGAGCGTTTTGGAGAGATGTTGCTGGTGGCCGAAACCATAACCGTAGTAATAGGAGCGTCGCTGCCGGCCGGGGTTGAGACCGGCGAGGAGGATGCTGTAAAACCGCGGTGTGCCGGTACGGAGGGCGAGATTTACCGGAGACCATTCGTCCATGTAGAACGACAGTTCATGGAGACCATGTTTGACGATCGAGAGCAAGCCGATGCTGATGCCGTCCGAGGTGTCGGCGATATTGATGAGGCCGAGCTGGACGCCGTGCAGATGACGCGTGCGGTTGATAAGGCCGCTTTCCTGTACGCCATAGACCTTGTCTGCCGAGTTGTAAACGCCAGCGATCTGTAAACCCCTGATCTGCCTGGCAGAGTTGGCGACGCCGGCGGCCTGTATGCCTTTGACCGAGTCGAGGTCTTTGTTAAGTACTCCTGCCAGCTGAACTCCCCGGACAGAATCGCCTACGACATTGATGACGCCGGCGGCCTGCATGCCTGCGACGCTTTTTCTATCGATGTTGAAGACGCCGCCCAGCTCCACGCCGCGGAGGCCTGCGGAATAGCCACCGGCAAGATTCACGGAGAATTTATTGGTGACCTGCGCGTTCATCCGGCCATTGGTGCTGAGGCCCGGCACGAGGGAGACCTGGACGGGGCGCTGAATGAAATATTTTCTGAGGTTGATCGATTGTATCCGCAGACGGTATGAAATGACGATGCGGGCGAAGCGGGTGGTTTCCACGCCGTGCACGAGTTCTCTTGTTCCTGCGGAGTTGATCAGCGAATCATCATTCCATTGGATGCGGATAGAATCGTCGGTCCAGGGATTTTGAGGGGAAAGCAGAAGCGCCTTCGGTGGGAAGGCGTCGGGCGAGATGCCGATGGTCAGATCGCGGCTGGAACCAGGCTGTAGCTCTATGATCGTGTCGGTATAAGACTCTTTGCTGACGGTGAGGATAATGGGCCAGTCCCTGTTCCTGACGCGGATCGTAAAGCGGCCGTCTTTGTGGCTTAGCGTGGCCACGAGCTCATTGGGATCGTATACGCTGACATCGCCTATAGCCGTTCCGGTTCGCTGATCCACGATGGTGCCGCTGATGAGAAAACGTTTATCGGGGGCCGGGACGACGGATGTGTTCCTGATTGCGGCGGGCAGGAGAATGAGATAGCGGCCATCCTCGCGATATTGCAGCCGGCCTTTGAACAGCTGGTCGAGGAACTCACGGATGGACCTGGTTTGTTGTGGCAGGCTGACGAGAGAATCTTTATTTATGAGCAGGCTGGCGTAGGAGAAATAAAAATTGCCGGTTTGCGAAATGAGGTCGAGTACGCGGCCGATGGGCTGCTGGCGGCATTCGAAGGTGATCTGCCGGTTGAGAATGGAGGTTTGGGCGGCGAGACGGCCGGTAAGCAGGATGATCAGCGTCAGGGTTGTCAGTGCTTGCTTGCGCATAGGTATAGATTATTTCAGGATATAACGGGTGTCTGTGCGTTGAACATGGATGTCGAGGGTCTTGGTGATGATATCCAGGACATGGTTCAGATCCTCGTTGTGAAACGTTGTCGTGATGGGCAGGTCGCGGAGGGCGGGGTTCCCGATGGCGACGGAGTCGCCGTAGGCCTTGTTAAGGGCGTTCACCAATTGCCAGAGCGGGGTGCCGTTGCATACAAAATCCCGGGGGTGGTAGTATCTGTACAGCATGTCGGCCGCGGCGGGTTTCGTCTTGGTCAGCGCCCGATCGCTGTCGCCGAGGGTGATGGTCTCGCCTGCATTCAGCTCGAGGTGGCCATATCGGTTGCTGACGCCGATGCGTCCCGATTCCACCAGGATAACGGTCTTGTCCGTATGCGACCGAACGTTAAAGGAGGTGCCCAGCACGATGATGTCGATGCCGCTTGCGTGTACGTGAAAGGGGTGATCCCTGTCGACGGCGACACGGAAGAAGGCCTCTCCGCGCAGCTCGACATCGCGTTCTTTGAATTTTTCCGGCAGTGAGAGGCTGCTGTTCTTATTGAGGGTGACGATGGAGCCATCCGGGAGGGTATCGGTTTTTATTGCGTTTTGAGCTGCGAGCGTTTGTCGGGCGGTTGAGCCCGTATGTTGCCGCCACAGAAAGGGGGTCAGGGCTGCAAGCAGGAAGATGGCGGCTATGGCGGCCCAGCGGAAGGGGCGGATGGGCGCATGGTGTCTGCGCGGTACGTGCAGCTTTTCGCGGAATTTTTGCCAGGCCGTTTCCTCTTCACCCGGGATCCCAGGGAATCCATGGCCGGGAGAGAGATGAAGGCTTTTTTCCCAGATCAGCCGGACCTGTTCATAGTAGCGCCGGTTGGCAGGACCGGCGGCGAGCCATTCCTCTATGGCCCGCATCTCTTCGGGATCGGCCTCATGGAGCAGGTATTTGACCAGCAGGTCCTCGAACGATGTATGGTAATTTTGATTCAAGCGTCAATTTTTAATGTTTGATAAAATACAGGGTCAGCAGCGGCAGAAATTCCATCAGCCGGGCGCGGAGCAGCCTGAGCGCTTTTCCCATCTGGTTTTCCACTGTTTTTACGGAGATGCCCAGTCGGGAGCCGATGTCCCGGTAACGCAGTTCTTCGAAACGGCTAAGCTGGAAGATCGTACGGCATTGTTGAGGGAGCTCGTTGATAGCCTCGCGCAATTTCTTTTCGAGCTCGTCCAGCTGTAGTTTTTTATGGGCCGTATCGGTTTGATGGTTCATGTGCCGTTGGACCGAGGAGAGATGGGTTCGCCGCACTTTACTATGTTTTAGCGCGTTCAGGCTTTCGTTGTATACGGCGCGGTAGAGATAGGCGGCGACGGAGTCGGAGAAGTTCAGTGCTTCGATCCGATCCCACAGTCTGAAGAAGACCGTTTGTACGACGTCTTCGGCAAGCGCCTGGTCCTGAACGAAAGTGAAGGCATAGTTGCGTAGCTGGATAAAAAAGGCCTTAAACAACTGGCCGAATAGATGTTCATCCCTGTCTTTTAGAGACCGGATGACACCGGCGTCATCCCATTGCATGGTTGGCGGTTGATTGATAGCTTTATAAGCGGCGGTGATCAAATCCTCTTTTCCAGAATAACAACCCGGCGGCGTCTTACCCCTACGCTAACGATCATTTAAAATAAGACAGCGGAATGGTCTTCCACATGTCGTGAGAGAGGTGGCCGATCAGCAGCTCATAGACGAGATAGATAGGCCAGAAGATATAGTGAATGATCAGCAGGATCAGCGAATGGTTATAGTACCAGCTGATCATCAGCGAGTAGAGGCCGAGGATGAGGTAGATGATGCTGGAGTCTCTGTTGTTCATAACTCTAAAATAACAAAAAAGAGGCCATATGGCCTCTTTTTATATAGATGGTAATTTGAGTTACAGGTGGATGGCTTCGCCGTAGGCTGCTTCGACGGCGTCTTTGACCGCCTCGCTGATCGTCGGGTGCGGGTGAACGGCATTGAGGACTTCGTGATAGGTGGTTTCCAGTTTACGGCCCAATACGGTCTCGGAGATGATCTCGGTGACATTGTAGCCGATCATGTGGGTACCCAGCCATTCGCCGTATTTGGCGTCGAAGATAACTTTTACGAATCCTTCCGTATGACTGACGCCGGTGGCTTTACCGGACGCGCTGAGCGGGAATTTACCCACTTTGATCTCGTAACCGGCGTCGCGGGCCTGTTTTTCGGTAAGCCCGGCGGAGGCGATCTCCGGAGTACAATAGGTACAGCCGGGGATGTTGTTATAATCCAGGCCTTCCGGTTGATGTGCATATTTCTTCTCCATGTAGGCAATGTTTTCCACACAGATGATCGCTTCTTTGGTGGAGACGTGTGCGAGCGCCTGGCCGGGGACACAGTCGCCTACGGAGTAGATGCCGGGAACGTTGGTCTGATAGAATTTGTCGACGACGATCTTGCCTTTGTCGGTTTTGATGCCGAGCGTTTCCAGGCCGATGTTCTCGATATTGGCGGCGATACCGACGGCGCTGAGGAGCACGTCGGCTTCCAGCGTGAGTTCGCCGGTCGGAGTCTTTACCCTGGCCTTGACGCCGTTGCCGCTGGTGTCGACGCTGGTGACCTCGCTGCTGGTGAGGACTTCGATGCCGTATTTCTTGTAATTCTTTTCCAGCTCTTTGGAGATCTCTTCGTCTTCGACGGGCACGATGCGGGGGAGGAATTCCACGATGGTCACTTTTGTGCCCATGCTATAGTAGAAGTAGGCGAATTCCACGCCGATGGCGCCGCTGCCGACGATGATGATGCTATTGGGTTTTTGGGCGGGTGTCATGGCTTCGCGGTAACCGATGACCTTTTTGCCGTCCTGTTTGAGGTTGGGCAGTTCGCGGCTTCGGGCGCCTGTGGCCACGATAATATGTTTGCCTTCAACGATCTGGGTCTTGCCGTCGGCGCCGGCGACTTCTACCTGGCCTTTGGCTTTGAGTTTTCCATAACCCGGGATGACGTCGATCTTATTTTTCCGCATGAGGAACTGAACGCCTTTGCTCATTTTTTCGGCTACTCCACGGCTGCGTTTGATGACAGAGGGGAAATCGACCGTTCCGCTGGCTTCGATCCCGAACTCCCTGGCATGGAGGATATCCTGGTAGACCTGGGCGCTCTTTAACA
Organism: Puia sp.; assembly: GCA_035550615.1. Taxonomy (GTDB): domain Bacteria; phylum Bacteroidota; class Bacteroidia; order Chitinophagales; family Chitinophagaceae; genus Puia. The sequence continues at coordinate 5,357 of DASZOW010000110.1, read as the reverse complement.
AGGCCTTTGTCGGGATACAGCCCCAGTTGAGGCAGACCCCGCCCAGGTTTTCCTTTTCGATGATTGCTACTTTAAAGCCCAGCTGTGCAGCACGGATGGCGGCCGGATATCCACCGGTACCGCTGCCAAGAACGACTAGATCGTATGCCATGTCTTATCCTTTTTGATTTAACAATTGATATATGAATTTTCGAATGCGTCTGAGATGCTTTCGGCGACCCGCGAAGCTACTGCACAAAGCGGAAATAGCCAAAAACCATGGGATTGGCTTACTTTTGCGGCCATGAAATTGGATATACTCGCCATTGCCGTTCATCCCGATGATGTAGAACTGGGATGTGCCGGAACCCTGCTTATGGAAAAGAAGAATGGTAAGAAGACCGGCGTGGTCGATCTTACGAGGGGTGAACTCGGTACCCGCGGTACACCGGAGCTGCGTGCGGAAGAGGCGGCGAAGGCGGCGGCGATCATGGGGTTGGAGGTGCGGGAGAATCTGGGTATGGCGGATGGTTTTTTCCGTAATGACGAGATGCATCAGCGGCAGCTGATCAGGGCCATACGTAAATACCGGCCGGAGATCGTGTTGTCCAATGCCCTGGAAGACAGACATCCCGATCATGGGCGTGCCGGCCATCTGATCAGCGAGTCGTGTTTTCTGAGCGGATTGCGCAAGATCGTCACGACGGACGACGAAGGCCGCCCGCAGGACCACTGGAGGCCGAAATACGTTTTTCACTACATCCAGGACCGGTATATCCAGCCCGATTTTGTGTATGATATTACGCCCGTATTCGAGGCGAAACTGCAGTCTATCCAGGCGTATTCTTCGCAGTTCTATTCCGCCGAATATGGGCAGGACGAGCCACAGACCTATATTTCGACGCCGGAGTTCCTGGATGCGATCGTCGGCCGGCACCGCATGCTGGGGAAGATGATCGGCGTGCCTTATGCGGAGGGGTATACCACCCAAAAAGTGGTCGGTATCCGGGATTTTGAGGCTTTTACCCAGATGGATACTTAAAGTTGTCACTTAGCGTTTAGAATTTGGCCGAAACTTTAACACTGTATGCGGCGCTGAAAGGTTACCTTTGTGCGTATTTTATATTGAAAAAATCATTAATCGGCAAATCATGTCTGTGCCAAAATTCTCACAAGCGACCCAATCCTTCCACACGGAATTGAAGAAGCGGATCAGCAACTATTTCGAGGAAGTAGGCAAGTCTACTACAGGCAACTACAATCTTTTCATCAAGGCGGTCGTCCTGATGGTCAGCTTTCTTTTTATCTATATCCACCTGGTCTTTTTCACCCCCGCCGCTATCTGGGCGATCCTGGAGAGTGTGATCCTGGGCGGGCTGGTGGCTGCCATCGGATTTAATGTGATGCACGACGGCGCGCATGGCAGCTTTTCCAAATACAAATGGCTGAATAGCCTGGCGGCTTTTTCGTTGAATATCCTGGGCGGCAACAGCTTTATGTGGAATATGAAGCACAACGTCGTGCATCATGCGTATACGAACGTAGCGGGTGTGGATGACGATATCGATATCCAGCCCTGGATGCGGATGAGCCAGACGCAGAAAAGATACCGGATGCATCGTTATCAACATTTATATTTTTGGTTATTATACTGCGTACTTTATATCTTCTGGATCTTTGTGCTGGATTATCAGAAATATTTCAAGAGTAAGGTTGGCGCGATGCCGCTGAAGAAGATGTCTTTGAGCGATCACCTGGTCTTCTGGGGTTTCAAGGCCTTCCATGCTTTTATTTTTATCGTATTGCCAATCTACCGGCTGGGCTGGTATGACTGGATGATCAGTTTTATCATCTTTACCATGGTAGCGGGTTTTGTGTTGAGCATGGTCTTTCAACTGGCGCATACGGTCGAGCATACGGCTTTCCCGGTGGCTGATGAGAAAACCGGAAAGCTGGAAGACGAGTGGGCGGTGCATCAGATCAAGACGACGGCGAATTTCGCCACTAATAATCCCGTAGTTTCCTGGTTGGTCGGGGGACTCAATTTCCAGATCGAACATCATCTTTTCCCTAAGATATCCCATGTGCATTATCCGGCGATCAGCAAGATCATCCGGCAAGCCTGTGCCGAATATGGGCTGGTTTATATCGAATATCCGCGGGTGCGGTATGCCGTGGCCTCGCACGTGGCTTTTCTGCGGCAAATGGGCAGAAAGAAATAGCCCGGTGCAAATCCGAAAAATATAGCTCGCTGCAAACCGGCGTTCCTGTCTATTGAAGAAACTGCGGATAATGCAGTAGCATCAGCATGGATGGGAAGTTAGGAAATAAAGATATAATTTTGCGGCCATGAGCAAAATCAAGGTGGGTCTCGTGCAGATGAGCTGTACAGCCGACAAGGCTGCCAATCTGCAAAAAGCCGTGGACAAGGTCAGGGAAGCGGCTGCCAGGGGTGCGCAGATCGTCTGTCTGCAGGAGCTGTTTACCTCCCTGTATTTTTGCGATGTAGAGGACTATGAGAATTTCAAGCTGGCCGAGGCGATACCGGGCCCTTCTACCGAAGCGCTGGGCAAGCTCGCCGGGGAGCTTGGCGTGGTGATCATCGCTTCCCTTTTCGAGAAGCGGGCGCAGGGCGTTTATCACAATACCACCGCCGTACTGGATGCAGATGGCGCTTACCTGGGCAAATACCGGAAGATGCATATCCCCGACGATCCGGCTTATTATGAGAAATTCTATTTTACACCGGGCGATCTGGGGTATAAGATCTTCAAGACGAAGTTTGCCACTTTCGGGGTGTTGATCTGCTGGGACCAGTGGTATCCGGAGGCCGCGAGGATCACGGCGCTGATGGGCGCGGAGATCCTGTTCTATCCGACGGCTATCGGCTGGGCGACGAGCCAGGATGCGGCGACGAATGCGGAGCAATACAATGCGTGGCAGACCATTCAGCGGGGGCATGCCGTCGCCAATGGAGTGCATGTGGTCAGCGTGAACCGGGTTGGTTTCGAGCAGGAGGGAGCGATGAAGTTCTGGGGCGGTTCTTTTGTCTCGAATCCTTTTGGGAGCATCGTATATCAGGCTTCGCATGAGCAGGAGGAGACACCGGTCATAGAGATCGATACGACGGCCACGGACCGATATCGCACGCACTGGCCGTTTCTGCGGGATCGCCGGATAGATTCTTACCAGCCTATTACGAAACGATATATCGACTAGCGGGCCGGCAGGTCCCCCGCCAAAGGCCAATAATTTGCGATGATGACACCGAAACAAGCCGGTTATTTTTTCCCCGCAGAGTTCCATAGACATAGCGCTACCTGGCTGAGCTGGCCTCATAAGGAGGCTTCATGGCCCGGCAAGATCGGGACGATCTACCCTTTTTACAGCCAGTTCGTGGGTGAGCTGGCCAGGGGCGAGGAGGTCTGTATCAATGTTGCCGACGCGGCCATGCAGGCCGCGGCTACGCGCCATTTGGAGCATGCGGGCGTCGATATGGATATGGTGAAATTTTTCCTCCATCCTACCAATGATGCCTGGTGCCGGGATCACGGGCCTGCATTTCTCATCAACCCCAAAGAGAAGAAGAAGGCGATCGTAGACTGGGACTATAATGCCTGGGGAAACAAGTATCCGCCGTATGAGCTGGACGATGTGATCCCTACCCTGGTGGGGAAGGCGTTGGGACTGCCGGTGTATCATCCCGGGATCATCATGGAAGGCGGGTCGGTGGACTTCAATGGCCGGGGAACCCTGATCACCTCCACCTGTTGTCTTTTGAATCCCAATCGGAATCCGGGGTATGATCAGGAGCAGATCGAGCATTTTTTGCGCGAGTATTATGGGGTGGAGCAGATCCTTTGGGTATGCGAGGGTATTGTCGGCGACGACACGGATGGGCATATCGATGATACGGTGCGGTTTGTGAACGAGGACACCGTTGTCACGGTGATCGAGGAGGATGCGTCCGATGAGAATTATAAATTACTTCAAGACAATATTGCCGGGCTTTCCGCCATGCGGTTGCTGAACGGCAAGCAACTCAATATCGTAGAGCTGCCGATGCCCAGGGCGGTGGTCTATGAGGATCAGCGGTTGCCGGCTTCTTATGCCAATTTCTATATCGCCAATGAATCGGTGATCGTGCCGACGTTCCGCTGCGATCGCGATGACAAGGCGCTGGCCATCATCCAGGAATGTTTTCCGGCGCGCAGGGTCGTGGGTATCGATTCGACGGAGATCATCTGGGGGCTCGGCAGCTTTCATTGTCTGAGCCAGCAGGAGCCGGCGGTATGATAGCTCGCGGGTAGAGCCGGCAGGGGCCGGCAGGAGCTGGCAGGCCGAGCCGGCAGTTTAGGGTTTTTCCGCGATCAGGAAGAGTTCGGCGCCTGCGCGGGGTTTTATCGAGTTATAGCAGGGGGTAAGGGTTTTTATTCTGAACTTTTTTTCCAGCAATTTTTGGTACTCGTCCTTGTGGCCGCCGAAAGGCGGATGACCCGCCTTCGGTCTATCCGGCGGACCTCCCGGAAAGTCACGGTCGAAAAGAAGGCCGACGAGCTTGCCGCCGGGTTTCAGGAGGCTGTGCATCTTTTCCACGTAGGCGGGGCGTAGTGCGGGGTCGAGGGCGCAGAAAAACGTCTGTTCGATAATCAGATCGTATTGGCCCCGGTGGCCGAAGAAATCGGCTTGTATGACTTGGAGGGCGGGGTTCGGGCCGAGTTTGTTTTGGAGCCGGCGGATGAGCACAGGGGAGATGTCGAGCAGGGTGAGATCGGAGAATCCGTTTTCCAGGAGATAGGCGGCTTCATAGCTGTTACCGCAGCCGGGAATGAGGATGGAGATGTTTTTGGCTGGAAGCTGATCGAAATAAGCCTGCAGGGGAGGCGAGACCTGGCCCATGTCCCATCCGGTGTCCCCCTGCAGGTAGCGTTCGTTCCAGTAGCTTTTATCAGGCATTGATCGCGGCTATCGGTACATGGCTGTGATAGGCGAGCTGTTTTGTGTTGCTTGTTTTGAATACATTGGAAAGGAAGGAATGTTTTCTCGGGAAGGTCAGGATCAGGTCGATCTTATAGTCGGCCACGAACTGATTGGTGGCCTCGAGGAAATCGAACAGCCGGATGAAATAGAATTCCGGGTTGTAGGCCTGAAGCGCAGTTTCCAGTTTTGCCCGTTCCGCTTTGTATTCTTCGGTGACCTGTACGTAGTGTTCATGGTCTACGTTGACAATATAGAGCCTCGGCCGGAAGAGATCGAGAACGGCTTTTACGCTCTCCAGGGGAATGGTGTTCTCGATGTCCTTGAAATCGGTGAGCATCAGGACATTTTTTGCCGATTGAGAATGCGTATCCGGGGGGACGATGATAGTCGGGGCGATG
>DASZOW010000109.1:0-5662 GCA_035550615.1 Puia sp. | reverse complement strand
GTCATCTGTTCTATGAAGACCTGAGCAAGAACAATTCACTCCCCGCCTCGCCTACCGGCTGGATCTGCGGCGATCTGCACCTGGAGAATTTCGGGACCTATAAAGGCGATAACCGGCTCGTCTATTTCGATCTCAACGATTTCGACGAGGGCATGCTGGCGCCTGCGGGTTGGGAAGTGGTGCGGATGGTGACAAGCATCTTTATCGGCTGTGAATCCGTAGGCATCGCCCCCAGGGATATCGAACAGGTGGCGGCGCTTTTTCTCCGTGTCTATTCTTCGACGCTGGCCTCGGGCAAGGCGCGGTATCTCGAGGAAGAAACTGCCAATGGCATCGTCAAAGTCTTTATGGAGAAGATCTGCATCCGCAAACAGAAAGAACTCATCCGGCAGCGGACCGAAGAGAACAAGAACGGCAAGCTACAGCTCCGCATCGACAAGATCCGCTTTTTCCCGGTCCAGGGATCGCTGCGCAAGGAGCTGATGGCCCATCTTAGCCAGCGCATGCAGGAATCGCCGTTGCTCCAAGGCCGGTATAAGGTGGTAGACGCCTGTTTTCGTGTGGCCGGTACCGGCAGCCTGGGCGTACGGCGCTATGTCTTTCTCGTGCGCAACGTGCAGGAACCCAAGAAATATCTCCTGATCGATATGAAGGAGGCCCTACCCTCTTCGCTTGCGCCCTGGCTGGGTACGCCGCAACCTCATTGGATATCGGAAGCCCACCGGATCGTCGCCATCCAGCAACGCATGCAGAACATCAATCCCGCGCTGCTCGGCACCACGCTGTTCCAGGGGCATCCGTTTGTGATCAAAGAAATGCAGCCAACGGCCGATAAGATCGATTTCCTCGCCGTCAGGGGCCGGTATAAGGACATCGCCTGCGTCGTGGAAGACATGGCCTTTCTCACTGCCAGCGCACAACTGCGCAGCGCCGGCCGGCAGGGCGCCGCCGTTCCCGATATCTTTGTCTCCTTTGGCGAGGATACCCACTGGCAAAAACCGTTGCTGGATTATGCGCGGGGCTATGCCGGCAAAGTCAGCAAAGATTACCAGGAATATTTCACCGCCTATAAAGCCGGCTTTTTTGCTTAACCCTTGAATATGCCTTCTTCATCGGATATCATCATAGAGCTGATCCTTTCCATCGTCGTCGGCGGCATCGGCTTCGTAGGTGCGGGAGTCATCTTCAAAGGCAAAAGCACCGGCAAGGTCAACGGCATTACCACGGCCGCCATGATCTGGGTGACCGCTGCGCTCGGCATGACGATCGGCGCGGGATATCTGTGGATCGCGATTGTCGCCTCGGTGATGATCCTGCTTGTGCTGTTCATCTTCAGTCTGCTGGAAAGTTGGATCGACCGGGTCAACCAGATCCGCAAATACCGGATCGTCTGCGCTTATGAAATCGAGACTCTGCATAGGTATGAGCTGCTTTTCACCAGCCATCATCTAAAGTTCAAACGCACCCGTCAAGGTAAATCCGCGGAGAATACCATCTCGGGAGAATGGATCGTTCAGGGTTCCGAGCAGAACCACCGGCAGGTGATCCACGAACTGATGCGGGATGCTTCCATAAAAGAGTTGAAATCTTGAAAGAATTTTTTATTTTTAGCCGGATGAGAATTCTGCTTGTTGTCATTTCCTTGCTATGTTTTACGATCTGTGATTCCCAGGTCTGCAGTAGCGGGTTGGGCGACCCTATCGTGAAATATACTTTTGGGTCCGGCATGGACACCTACGGTCCGGCCTTACCTACCAGCATTACCAACATGACCTATCTAAAAGACTCATGCCCACAAGGCAGCGACTTGGGTTCCTATGCCATAGTCCACTCGCCAGGTTTCAACTGCTTTCCACCCGACTGGCTGAATTTTACCGGCGACCATACAGGCGATTCTAACGGCTACTTCATGCTGATCAATGCGTCTACACCTCCGAGCACCTTTTATACGCAGGAGATCGATGGGCTTTGTTCCGGCACCTCCTATCAATTCAGCGCCTGGATCATCAATTTAGCTTCCCATTCCGGTGAGATCAATCCCAATATCACCTTCAACATCAAAAATACCGACGGTACCCTTATAAAAAGTTTCGACACCGGACCTGTGCCAATCCTCAGTCCTGCGCGCTGGAATCAATATGCTTTTTATTTTGCTACGCCGCCGGGCGTTAATTCCGTAATCATCTCCATGAGGAACAATGCTCCTGGCGGATATGGCAATGACCTTGGTCTCGATGATATCACTTTCCGCACTTCCGGACCTTCAGTGGACATTAGCATGGATGGCCGTACAGGCGATACAGCAACCCTGTGCGCCGGTCCTGCAAATACGCTGAGCTTCACAGGGACCGTCGGAAATTGTTATACATCCAACAGCTATCAGTGGCAGGAAAGCACCGATGGCGGGAACACCTGGACCAGTGTTCCGGGAGCTGTCATGACCACCTATTCGGCGTTTCCAACAAGTGCCGGCGCCTATCTTTTCCGGCTGGCCGCGGCGCAGACCGGCAATATCGGCCTCACTGCCTGCCAGGTGGTCTCCCGGGCCGATTCTGTCGTAGTGCTCAACACGGTTGATCCCAGCGTCAGCATCATGCTAAATAACGGTTATGCGTGTTCTGATTCGACCGCAGCCTTTTCTGCTACGTCTTCCAACACCGGCACCTTGCCCGAATATCAATGGATGGTCAATTCGTCACCCCTAGCCACCGGTGGTCCGACCTATAGTACCGCCGGCCTTGTCAGCGGCGACCAGGTCAATTGCCGGGTCACTAGCAATGCGCTGTGCAGTAACCCGTCCTATGCTATGAGCAACACCATCACAATGACCTTGTTACCCAATGTAGTATCTTCGGTAAGCATCATTCCGAGCGCGGAAGCTATCTGTCAGCACAGCCTCGTTACTTTTACCGCTTCGGCCTCTAATGGAGGCAGCATGCCCAGCTACCAATGGTATCTCAACGGCAACCAGGTGGGCAACGATACACCCTTTTATCGTTCCGGGAACCTTGAACAGGGCGATCAGATCATGTTGATGATGACCAGTACCCTGCAGTGTTCCGGCCCCAGTTTTTCCAATGTGATCAGGATGACCGTTTATGATCTCCCGTCTGTGTATCTGCCAGCTGATACCCTCATATCCGCGGGCAGCCAGATTACACTCGACCCGTTAGTCATCGGTCAGATCGATCATTATCAATGGCAGCCCGCCATGTATATGAATGACCCCGGGCGACTGCAGCCGATAGTCTCACCACTCCAAACCACTGCCTATCAGATTACGGTAGACAATAGCCATTGTACTGCTACTGCTGCTGAAAAGGTAGAAGTCTTTTACGATCTCGTAATGCCCAATGCGTTTACGCCAAATGGAGATGGGCATAATGATCTATACCGGGTCCCCCATTCCCGACCGCTGATCATCGAACAATTTTCTATCTACGATCGTTGGGGCAGGCGTGTCTTTTCCACCGGGGACGGGTCTCAAGGATGGGATGGCAAGTGGGCCGGCCAGGATCAGCCTGCCGGTACATACGTGTGGGTCATTGAATACTATCATCCGATATTAAAACAAAAAATGATGAAAAAGGGAACAATGTTGCTAATCCGGTAGTGATATTGCATTCCTGTCACCGGAATAGCCGCGGCATGCCTAGAACAGCTTCAGCGTCCAGCTGCGTTCAAAGGTTTCGCCGCCTTCGAGACGGTTGATGCCCTCTTTTCCCGTCCACCGTTGGTTACTGTCCACCGGATCGGCGATGCCGCACCAGGGTTCCAGACAAACGAAGTCGGCGCCGGGCCCGGCCCAGATACCCAAAAAAGGAAACCCGGGGAAGTCCATCCTCAGGCCCCGTTCTGTACGCGCCGATCGCAGCGTCACCGCGGTCGAATGCAGACCTTTGAAGACAAGCGCATCCCTGGCAAAAAGCTCTTTGGTCAGCGGAAGCCTCCGCGTGTCGTCGAGAAGGGGAACCGGTTCGCGCCCGATCAATCCGTCCTTCGAGATCGGCCAACGGCCGGCCGTTTCCGGCTTATCGAACTCCAGATAATAATCGGCATAAGCGGTGTCCGCGACCAGGGGAACTTTAAAAGCCGGATGGCCCCCCACTGAAAAATATAGCAGCGAATCGGCGGGATTGGTAACACGGTAAGTCGTCGTAAGGCTGGCCCCGCTGATGGCGTAACCCACCCGCAATTCGAAGGCAAAGGGATAAACGGCCAGCGAAGCCGCATCGCTTTTCAGCAGAAAGGTGATAGCATCGGCCGACTGCGTCTCCACGTCGAATTCCCGGTCTCGCGCAAAACCATGACGGCTGAGATGAAAAGCCTTATCGCCGTAGTAATAGGTATTGTCCTTAAGGGTGCCGACCATGGGAAAAAGCAAGGGCGAATGTTTCCCCCAGAAAGCCGGGTCGCCGTTCCACATATATTCCGTCTGTAAGCCTTTGTGAAAAATGCTTTGCAATTCCGCGCCTTTCGGATGGATACTTATTTTGAGCTGCTGATCTTCGATAGCGTACATATGCCGTGATTTGGCTGCAATTTACTGGATTTGCCGGCGAATGCGTATTTTAGAGGCATGTTTCGCACGTTCAGGATCATCTGGAGCAGCTTTAAAGTGGCGTTGCAGGAGTTTCGCTCCAACAAGCTGCGTACCGGCCTGTCCCTGCTCGGCATCATCATCGGCATCTTCTGTATCATCAGCGTGCTTTCGGTCGTCAGCAGCATGCAGCAGGCGGTCAACAACGACCTCAAACAGCTCGGCAACAAGGCGATCTATATCGATAAATGGTTATGGTCGGGCGGACCCGACTATCCCTGGTGGAAATATGTCAAACGGCCTACCCCGAAATATGAAGAGCTGCAGCTGTTAAAGCTCAAGGTACCCGATGCGGCCCACATGGTCTACGAGTTGCAGATCAACGACAATGTAGAATACGGCGACAATATCCTCTCGGGCGTCAATTATTACGGCAATACGGAAGAGTTCGATAAGATCCAGCAGGTGACCGTGGGCGCCGGCCGCTATTTCCAGCAGTCCGATTTCGACCATGGCTCGCCGACCGTGGTGCTCGGTTACCGTATCGCCGAACGGCTCTTCATCAAACCGGAAAAGGCAGTGGGCGAGACCGTGAGACTCCGGGGCGGAAAGAATGCCGTCGTTATCGGCGTCATAGAAAAACAAGGGCAGAGCCTGCTCGACGGCTGGGATTATGACAACAGCATCCTGCTCACCTATAATTTCATGAAGCAGATGGTCCGCGACGAGTATGCCAATCCCAAGATCCTCGTGCAGGCCGGCGGCAACATGAGCGTACAGGCGTTGAAGGACGAGCTGCGGGGGGCCATGCGTTCGATCCGGAAACTTACTCCGACCCAGGAAGATAACTTTTCGCTCAACGATATCGACAGCCTGAGTAAATTTTTCGACCCTATCTTCCATGCGTTGAACCTCGGCGGCTGGTCCATCGCCGTGCTTTCGCTTATCGTAGGCATGTTCGGTGTTGCCAATATCATGTTCGTTACGGTGCGTGAGCGGACCAGCCAGATAGGGCTTAAGAAGGCGATCGGCGCCAAACGCGGCACTATCCTCACCGAATTTCTGCTGGAATCCTCCTTTCTCTGTGTCATCGGCGGCATCATCGGCCTCATCCTGGTATTT
>DASZOW010000108.1:0-6904 GCA_035550615.1 Puia sp. | reverse complement strand
GTGTTCGATGGCGCCGATGTCGAGGATGGGTGCTTTGAGGTCCCGGCGGATCTGTTCCAATGGTCCATAGGGCATCTTTTTGAGGCCCAGCGCCGTAATATCGCCGATGAGTAACCGCAACAGGGGTCCGCTGAGCTTATCTGCCAGCCTCGGCGGAAGGAGACCAAGCAACAAACTTATCTTTACGATCGGCAGGCCCAGGATATCCCGTGGCACGACATTTACCGGCGAACGGACGGCCATCGTGGGAAAAGCGCCTTGTTCCACCAGATCAATGGCGATCTCGCAGGCGGAATTGCCGAAGCCAACGACCAATACTTTTTTCCCCTGGAATCGTTTTCCGGTTCTGTACCGGCTGCTATGGATGGCCTCCCCGGGAAATGTTTCAAGACCGGGGAAATCGAGCGGCAGGGGTTTGCTGAAGGCGCCCGTAGCCATGATGAGGTATTTCGACCGGTAGGAGCCGTTCGTGGTTTCGGTGAGCCAGCCGTCATCGGCTTTGCTGATGCTGAGAGCTTCGGTTCTGAACAGCGGTTGAATGTCGAACGCTCGCCGATACTCTTCCGCATATTCGATGAGCTGCTGCCGGCCAGGATATTTCGGTATGTTCGATGGAAATTTTTTCCGCGGCAGGTTGGATCCGTTCTTATGGGTATGCAGGTGCAGCCGGTCATAGTGAGTATGCCAGGGGGCGGCTATCTTATCATCTTTTTCGATAATGCGGTAGTCGAGAGCGTATTTTTGCAGACAGGCGGCGGAGGCCAGGCCTGACAGGCTTGCGCCGATGACAAGGGTGTTGTTCATATGACAGGCATGGGCTGGGGATCGTTTCCACATGTCGCCCGTTTAATCAATATCAAATATACAAAATATCGGAGGGGGCATTAAACTACGGGCCTTTCCGCGGTACTGCCGCTGATCGTCGCCATGCCCGTGGGCTGCTATTGGTAGGAGGTGGTAGGAGGCAAAGGTTAACAAAATGCCGGTGAAAATGTCTTCGAGCAGGAACCATCCGGGCCGATCTACCCGACCACTAATTGGCAGACTATGGAAATCAAGGATATGCAGCCCAATGAGCTGCATGTCGATATACGAAATTTTTACGTGGGGGTAAGAGAAACTTTTACGTTGGGGGTAAGAATGACGATATCGGGAGCGGGTCATTAGTATCTGGTTAACAATCCTGAGCTGTCGTGGCATTTCTTTTGGATGTACCTTGAGCGGTGCTCAGCTTCAGTGAAGATGTTAATGGATATATTATGAAAAATTTTATCGTTTTTGATAATGGGGGAAAATCTGCAGACAGGTTTACTATTATCAATATGGAGACGGCGGACGTGTTCGGGGCTAGTGAGAATCCACATGAGCCGAATGGTACAGGCAGATGGATCGGGAATATCGCCTATCACCGAACGGTGCTTTTCGGCGCCGGATGGCGGCAACGGCAGCCTGCAAAAAAGGTTATCCAGATAGAGATAGAGAATTATGTCAATAATGCGAAATTAGATCCTGAATGGTTAGGTGTCGAAATACCCCACAGGGATATACCCGATGCGCTTCGAAGCTATATCGATGAGCTGGATGTGGACGATCCGCGTACGCATTCCCGGGCCAGGATCGCTTCCTTTGGAGAATTTCAGCGGGCGCCCAAGGCGGTGAATAATCAATAGGGAGGCGGCCGGGGGCGGCTGAGGTTATCCGTTATCAGCCCACAGGTTTCGCGGATGCCGATACCTGCCTGCTCCTGGGGGACAATCCATGATCCAAAGGCCCGATTTTTTGGGTAAATTTGGCTTATGAGGATTTCCTTACAGCGGGCGTCGGGTGCTGGCATCCTGATCGCCCTTGGCATAATTTATGGGGATATCGGGACGTCGCCGCTTTATACGTTTCAGACGATCCTTGCCGAAGGGGGACCGATCAATAAGGGGCTTGTATTCGGAGCCATTTCCTGTGTTTTCTGGACGCTGACCTTACAGACCACCTTTAAATATGTCCTGATCACGCTGCAGGCGGACAACCATGGCGAGGGCGGGGTGTTCTCGCTTTATGCGCTGGTACGCCGGTATGGAAAATTCCTGGTCTACCCGGCCATCATCGGCGCGGGCACGCTACTGGCCGACGGCATTATTACCCCGCCCATCACCGTTACGTCTGCTATCGAGGGGCTGAGCATGGTAAAAGGGCTGGAACAGCATATCGTGCCGGGGAACACGCTGGTGGTGGAGATCGTGCTGGTCATACTGCTGCTTTTGTTTATTTTTCAACGCTTTGGGACGAAGGTAGTGGGAGGATCCTTTGGGCCGATCATGTTCCTGTGGTTTACCATGCTGGGATATGCGGGGATACGGCAGATCCTACTCTATCCGGGCATCCTGGCTGCCCTGAACCCGATCTATGGATTGAAGCTGCTCATCGAACATCCGCATGGGTTCTGGTTGCTGGGCTCCATCTTTCTTTGTACCACGGGGGCGGAGGCGCTTTATTCGGATATGGGCCATTGCGGCCGCCATAACATCTACTTCAGCTGGCCCTTTGTGAAGATTACGCTTGTCCTGAATTATCTCGGGCAGGGGACCTGGGCGCTGTTGAACAACCGGCCCGACCTGGGTGGGGTCAACCCCTTCTTTGCGATCGTTCCCCATCAGTTCATCCTGGTGAGCGTGATCGTCGCGACTGTCGCATCGATCATTGCCAGTCAGGCCCTGATCAGCGGATCCTTTACGCTAATCAGTGAGGCGATCAGCCTGGGTTTCTGGCCGCGGGTGAAGGTGAAATATCCTACGGATATCCGGGGACAGATCTATATCCCGAGCATCAACTGGATCCTGTTTACGGGCTGTGTGCTGGTGGTCCTGTATTTCCGAACCAGCGGGGCGATGACGGCGGCTTATGGCTTTTCCATCACGATAGCGATGTTGATGACGACAGTGCTGGTCACTTACTTTCTCCGGTATATCAAACGTTACCCTTTCTGGGTCGTGGGCGCGATCGTAACGATCTTTGTGTGTGTCGAGAGCAGCTTTTTTGTCGCGAATGCGGTGAAGCTGTTGAAGCGGTTATTCTTTCTGGTTTTCGAGATCGGGCTGATCACGACGATGTATGTCTGGTATAATGCGCGGAAGGTGACTTTGCGGCTTTTGATCTTTACGGATATCCGGCCTTATCTTCCGCAGTTGGTGAAACTGGGCCAGGATACGAGCCTACCGAAATATTCCATCCACCTGGTCTATCTGACGCGGGCTTCACCGCATGAGATCGAGAAACGGATCATCGATTCGATCTTCGACAATCCGCCGAAGCGGGCGGATCTCTACTGGCTGGTGAATATCGAGCGGACGGATGATCCTTATACTTCGGAATATGATGTCGATATCCTGGAACTCGAGAAGGTGATCCGGGTGAATTTCCGGTTGGGCTTTCGGATACAGCCGCGGGTCGGGGTGATGTTGCGGAAGGTGGCAGAGGAGATGGCGGCTTGCGGCGAGGTGCCGAAAGTGGGGAAGCCAAAGGATTTCAAGTTTGTGATCCTGGAACGGTTTCTTTCCTACGACAATGAGTTCTCGGTGCGGGAAGGGTTTATTCTGAATACGTATTTCTCCATTTTACGGTTGGCCCGGTCGGATAGTGCGGCGTATGGGATCGATAGCGATCAGGCGGTGATCGAGAAGGTGCCGCTGGTGCTGACGCCATTGAGTAAGATACAACTGAGGCGGGTGAGGAGGTAGGCGGTGGCCGCAGGGAGGTTGGCTGTGGGCAATTTATTCGGTGCGCAGGCTTTTGACGGGATTCGAGAGCGCGGCACGTACGGCCTGGCAGCTAACCGTCGCCAGGGCGATCAGGATCGCAAGGCCGCCGGCGGCGAGAAAGATCCAAACGCCGATCTGTACCCGATATGAAAAGGTCTGTAGCCAATGGTTCATCGCATACCAGGCAATGGGTGTGGCCACGAGTACGGAAACGAGGACCAGCTTGACGAAATCTCCGGCCATGAGTCCGGCGATGCCGGCGACAGACGCGCCAAGCACTTTGCGGATACCGATCTCGCGTCTGCGGGTCTCGGCCATATACGATGCCAGGCCAAAGAGTCCGAGACATGAAATAAAGATAGCCAGCCCGGCGAAAAGCAGGCCCAGCGTCCCCTGCTGCTGCTGCGCCCTGAATTTGGCATTATAGGATTCATCCACAAAATTTGCCTCGAAGGGATATTGCGGATTGTAGCGTTGAAAGACTTTTTCCGCCCTGGCCAGATCGTCGGCGATGGTGTAGGCGGGATTGAGACGGAAATGGACAACGGGATAGCCGGTCGACAAGCCCTGGATCACCATGGGCTGGATAACGTCATAAGGTGATCCCATGATGAAGTCCCTGATCACACCTACGACGTGACAGTCGACGCCCTGGGCGTTGCGGATGACGGCGCCGAGGGGGTCTTTGAGCCGCATGGCTTTGACCGCGGCTTCGTTGAGAAGAAGCGCGGTGCTGTCAGTGGCATACGTCTTGAGATCGATGTCACGGCCGGCTATGAGCTTTGTTCCGGTGGTTCGCACGAAGTCGGCATCGGACTCGAACTGAACGAAACTGCGATCCTTGTCGGCGTCGGTGCTCCCCGGCCACGACAAACCGGTGACATTGCCCCAGGACCGGGTGATCGGTGAGAATAATTTGGTGACGGCGGTGGCGGCGCCGCTGGAGATCAGGTCTTTCTTGATCGCATCATAATGTGGGAGGACATCGCCCTGCACAAACGTATATACCAGCCTGTCCTGCTCGTAACCTGTCTCCCGCTCACGAGCATAACGGATCTGTCTTTCCACGATGATCGTACAGATAATGAGGACAATGGCAAATGTGAATTGCATTACCACCAACACTTTTCTGGGAGTTATAAGGGCATTGACCTTTCTGAACGTGCCTTTGAGCACGGACACGGGACGGAAGGAAGACAGATAAAAAGCGGGGTATGAGCCGGCGATAAGACCGGTGAACAGCACGAATACGAGTGCGAATAACCAGAAATATCCATCATCGAGTTGTAACTGCAGTTGCGCGGTGATGAGGTGATTGAACGGCTTCAATGCAAAATAAACGAGGACCAGGGACAGCAGAAAAGAGAAGAATACCAGCAGGATGCTTTCGCCGATGAACTGGGCGATCAGCGATCTGCGGAGCGCTCCTGCGACCTTGCGGATGCCGACCTCCCTGGCGCGTCTCTCGCTGCGGGCCGTACTGAGGTTCATGAAATTTATACAGGCGATGAGCAGAATGAATACGGCGATGACGGCAAACAATCTCACCATTCTAATGAGACCATCGGTGAGCCGGCCATTTTCTACCCTGGAATACAGGTGTGCACGGGTAATGGGTTGGGTAAATGTTTCGCGGCTTGCATCCTGGCCGACGCGAATATGTCTTCTTACGATATCTCTGATCTTGTTGTCGAACGCGGTTTGGGAAACTCCGGGTTTGAGGAGGGCATAGGTGGAAGTAGTGGTATTGCCCCAGCTACTATTGATATCCCAGCCGAGCCGCGTGACATAGGACCAGGGCAGCAGATATTGAAAGGTGAATTCGGTATTGCCGGGCAGGTCCCTGAGGACCCCCGTGACCTTAAAATTATCGACGCTGTCTATGCGCACGATCTTGCCCAGCGCGTCTTTATTACCGAAGAGGTTTTTTGCGACATGCTCCGTGAGGACGATACCCTGGCTGGAGTTAAGGGCTGTCCCGGGCTCACCTTCGAGAAGTGGCAGATTGAACATCGAGAGAAAACCGGAATCAGCAAAGGCGCCTTCTATGTTGATGTGTTTTTCGCCCTGGGTCATGAGGAAATAAACGGTCCGGAACCTGACGGCATCTTCGACCCCGGCATAGGTCTTCTTCAGCTCCGGGGCCATCAGGGTCGTTACGCGTGGCCACGCATCGGGTTTACCGTTGTAGGCCTGGCGACTATATAGTTCGTAGATCCGGGGGGCTTTGTCATAAAAGCTGTCATAGCTGAGTTCATTCTCTACCCAGAGACCGATGAGCAGGGCGGCGGCCATGCCGATGGCGAGGCCGAGGATATTGATGGTGGAAAAAGCTTTGTTGCGCCAGAAATTGCGAAGGGTAACTAGAAAGAAATTTTTGAGCATGTTTTATTTTTTGGCTGCTTTCGGAGATTGAAACCAAGAAATACACCAAAGCGCCAGCGGATTCGGGATCAAGGGGTTATAAAAAGGAATGGGACTGCGCTGTTCGGTTTCGATACAATGAGTGTACGGGGACAGCCGGCGGGTGGCGACGACGGGTATGCCGGCAGCTGGAACGGAAATTGAAAAATGATATGTAGGACCGGGCTTTAGTGTCCTGGTTTTGAAATCTTTAATCAGTTAATTTATATGTTATGGAAGGGAAGATCTGGGGAATCATGCTTTCAATTTTGGGTATTGCCGGCCTCATTTGGGCGATTATCTATATTAATGGGCCGGATGCTAACGAGCATTTGCCAGTGGTGCTGGCCGCAGGGGTCTTTGGCGCACTGGCTTTTTTTACCGGCATCTGGCTGATCGATCATAAAACTGTCCGTCGGCATGGCCGGAAGACGGGACTGATGCATATAGCGAAACCAAAACTTCAACAACCAAGCGCATGAGATATTTATTATTCATTATCGGGATTGCGGAAGTGATGGCGTGGATAACGTTCATTTATCTTTCGGTGCCATGAAACGCGGCGGCTTTTCTTTAAAATAAACACAGACCTTGTCGACGAGGTGATCATAGATGTCATCGTTGGTGTAAGGTCGCGAACCCTTCATGAGCCGATGAGTATTTGTGCGGATCCGGTCGCTCTCGGTCTTATCGAACAGACGAGAATCGATGAGGGTATCCCTGATGAACATGGCCATGCGTTTATGTCTTCG
>DASZOW010000107.1:0-8507 GCA_035550615.1 Puia sp. | reverse complement strand
TAAGGGATCTCCGCCGCCAGCGGCGTCAGCTCCGACATATTCAACACCCGCAGATCTTCCGCTGGCGCCCCTCCTGCCGGACCGGCTGCGCCCCTCTTTCCTGGGAGCCCGTCCGGCTTCCGCCCCTGCCGGTATCGCCGGATCAGGTCCATATCCAGCAACCGGTGTATCCCCGCCACCGTCGGCGCCGGCATCCGCATCTTCCGGAAACTCGGCAGCTCGCATTCCACCCACTGATCCATCGGAATTTCCCGGGTCGTATCCCGCGGGATCATATACGTATCTCTGTTGACCACATTCTCCCCCGTCGGCGAAACCCGCGCGGTCTCCTTCCTCGGCAGGAACCTGGCCACGATACGCTGCGTATAATTCCACCACGTCCCGCTCCACCAGATCACCACCCCGACGGTCAACACCGCCAGCACCGCCGGCCGCTCGGTCTTTATCGGGATCAACGGCGCCAACATGGAAAAGATACAGGCAAAGGCAAAACTGTGGAAAAAGATATTGTTGTCCGGCGGCGTATAGCTCGTCACCTGCAGCACCGCGGCCTCGCCCAAAATGCCGATCGCCAGCGCCGTCAGCAACACCATCGTTCTGTCCGCCCGCAACGCCGCCCCGCTCCGCCAACGGATCCCCGCCAGCAACACGATCAGGAAAAGATAAAAACGTAGCCAGGGTGAAAAACCGAACAGCTCATTGACAATATCGAATAGGGATACCCGTGAGGAATGCGGCGCCTGCCCATGGTTGAACCAATACCCGAATCCATACGCCAGGAACGGCAGGATGATCAGCGTCAGCAATACGACGAAGCTCCCCGCATAGATCGCCAACGGCTTCCATCTCCGCCGAAGTAGCCCCTCCACCGCCAGCAGCCAGCAGCATAACGCAAACGCCAGACCGCCGCCGTCCTGCTTCGTCAGGAAAGAACAACAGGTAAAAAATGCGGCGCCCACCAGCCATGCCGCGCGGCCCCATCCCCGGCCTTCCGCCCCATCCACACGCAAGAACCGGAACAAGAACGCGAGACCGGCCAGCTCATAGAAGATCACGGAATGATTATACCACGGCCAGAAATTGAAAAAGGAATACGACAAACAAAACATCAGCACCGACGCCAGCCTGATCCCGTCATCCACGGAAAGACTCCGCAAAATGCTTCTGAACGATAACCCCGTGAGAATATTGATCAACACCTGCGCCTTGACGAGCGTGATCATCGCCGGCCCGAATATCTTGAAAAAGATCGCCGGGATCACCCAATACATCCCGCCTAACGGAATACCGAAATCGCGAAAAGGCAGCTGCCCCTCGCTCATGCGATAAGCGCCCTCCCAGGAAAGAAAGATATTCACCCTGTAAGGTAAATGCAGGAACAACGGGATACAGGCTAAAAAAACAATGATGAAGATCTCGGTCTTTGCTACCAGGCTACGCGTCATGGTATGAGGTTATCTTATCGATATTATTTCACACAATATTATACTTTTTGTCTTTTTGTTTGTACTTTGGCGCGACAAAATTATACATGCCCACCGTTCTCATTCTGGGTGCAGGCTCCGATATCGCGGTAGCCATTGCCCGTAAATTCGCTGCCTCCGGTTACGATATGCAGCTCGCAGCCCGCAATCCCGACAAGCTGACTCCACTCCAATCGGACCTGGCTATCCGTTTTTCCGTTTCATCCACCCTGCACGCCTTCGATGCCGAAAACCCGGCGCAGCATGCCGCTTTCTTCGACAACCTGCCCGTAAAACCCGATATCACAATATGTGTATTCGGCTACCTGGGCAACCAGGAACAGGCAGAGACAGATTGGCAGGAATGCGCAAGGATCATCATGGTCAACTATACCGGCGCCGTCTCCATTCTGAACCGGGTAGCGGCATATTATGCGGAACAGGGCAAAGGCGCCATCGCAGGCGTCAGCTCCGTAGCAGGCGAACGCGGACGCATGAGCAACTACTTTTACGGCAGCGCCAAAGCAGGCTTCACCGCCTATCTCTCCGGGCTGCGCAACCGCCTCTATCATCACGGCGTCCACGTCCTGACCATACAGCCAGGCTTCGTCTATACCCGCATGACGGAAGGCATGCCCCTGCCCAAACCCCTCACCGCTACTCCCGAACAGGTAGCACAGGCAGTCTACAAAGCCATCCTCGCAAAAAAGAATGTGATCTTCGTCAAGGGAATGTGGAGATGGATCATGCTCATCATCCGCAATATCCCCGAATCCATATTTAAAAAGATGAAATTGTGAGCCAGACCATCGCCTTCTTCGATTTCGATGGTACCATCACCACCAGGGATACCCTGCTCGAATTCATAAAATTCAGCAAAGGCAAATTCCGCTTCTATGTGGGATTCGCTATCAACAGCCCATGGCTGATAGCGCTTAAATTGAAATTGATCTCCAACCAGGCCGCCAAGGAGAAGATCCTGACCTGGTTCTTTCATAACAACACGGTAAGCCACTTCCAGCAGACCTGCGACCGCTTCGCCGCCGAGATCATTCCCAACCTCATCCGGCCAAAAGCACTGCAGGAAATAACGACGCTAAAGGAAAAAGGCATACCCGTCGTCATCGTGTCGGCCTCACCCGAAAATTGGATCCGGCCATGGACCGGACCCAACTCGATAGATTTGATCGCCACCCGCCTGGAAGCCCACGAGGCTAAGCTCACCGGCAGGATTCAGGGACGCAATTGTCACGGAACAGAAAAAGTAGAACGGATCAACCGGGCCTTTCGTCTTTCGGACTACTCTAAGATCTACGCTTACGGGGACACCGGCGGCGATAAACCTATGCTTCGCCTGGCGACGAACGCCTTTTATAAACCATTCCGCTAATTCCTCATCACAGCCGCATCTAAACGCCTTTTGCGCTCATATACCTTCAGCATCCCGAGGCCTAAACCTGCGATCAGGAGGAATACGATTCCGCCATCGATCGGCACGGCATTGCCGCCACCGCCAGGACCAGCGGCAACGGGATCACCGCCCGAAGTAGGCGAACCGTAGTTATGACGGTCTGCCCATGGATCAAAAGGCCGGAATGCCCCTCGCTGACCCGGCAGATACCGCCGGCTCGGTGAGATGAGATCGTGATGGCCGAAGGTCTGATGCATCGGCCGGTCGTAAATGGAGTGAAAATCTGGGCCAGGGCCGGCCTTGGTCTCCGAAGGTAGAAGCAAAGGCATAAGGAATAGCATCCCTATAATAGCCTTTTTGATCGTTTTCATAATGCTAATTATAAAAGGTAAAAGAATACGCGTGTACATTAGGGTACAGGCAAACGCCCGCATCCACGGCCTTTACAGGACATTAAAACGGCCTCTACAGGACATTAAACGACGGCTGTGAAAACTGCAATTAAGTGAAGGATATGTGGAGAGGTAATTGGCTTTGATCCGGATACAGGAGGGCAAAAAAGGGGGACAATGCTGAACCTATAATTTTTTTGGTATTGATTCGTTAATATGATCTTTACCCCGTTATTTGTAAATTCAAGCAATATTTAAACCAACGCTTAAACCAAGGACGTGGCATACCTCAAACTATTGAGACCCAAGGATTGGGCAAAAAATCTGTTTCTTTTTATCCCCTTATTTTTCGGCGGTGGCATCACCGATGTCAACAAACTGTTGCATGTTTTCTACGGATTCATAGCCTTTTGCTGCATCGCAAGCAGTATTTATATCATCAACGACTACCGGGACAGGGAAGACGACCGCAAACACCCGGTCAAATGTAAACGACCCCTGGCCTCAGGAGCCGTCAAACCCGCCACCGCCATCGTCATTTGCGCCATCCTCATCGTACTGGGTTTCGGCATCGCCTGGGTCATCAGGGATAAATTCCTGCTGGTCCTGGGCATTTATTTCCTCATCAACCTCGGTTATTCCCTGGGTTTGAAGAACATCTCCATCCTCGATATCATGATCCTGGCCGCGGGATTCATGCTGCGGATAAAAGCCGGCTCCGTGATCTCCTATGTCCCGCTGTCGGAATGGATCGTCATCATGGTCTTTCTCCTGGCCGTCTTTATGGCCATCGGCAAACGCCGCGACGATGTCCTGCTAAAACTTAGCAGCGGCGCCGACATGCGCAAATCCATCAAAGGCTATAACCTGGAACTGCTGAACGTCCTCCTAGCCCTCGTCTCCGCCGTCATCATTGTGGCCTATCTGATGTACACCATGTCGGCGGAAGTGATCGCCCGCCTCGGCACCTACCGGCTGTACTATACCTGCGTATTCGTCATGGCCGGACTGATGCGCTACCTGCAGATCATCTACGTCTCCGCAGACTCGGGATCACCTACCAAAGTGCTCTACAAAGACCGCTTCATCCAGGCTACACTGCTGCTCTGGTGCATCAGCTTCTTCCTGATCATCTACATGAAGAACCTGACCATCTTTAAATGATCGGCGCAAACCACCGGCGCCGGCCGCTAAACCAGCACCCGGGCCAGGATATTGATCCCGATATAAACAAGCGGCGACACCAGCAGCTCCTGCACGTCGTCGGCAACACCCCTGATCGTCAGCGGAACCCGCATGACCAGCCAGTCATAGCAGCCAAGCAACAGCAACAGGCCCAGCCCGACGATATATATGACCCGCCAGGTCCGCAGCATCCATGCCGCCGCATACCGCTTCATACAATAATTCCCCGCCAGAAATGCCAGCACGATAAAAAGGAACTTTACCAGGTGCCTGCCATGCAAAGGCATAGTGATGAATACATCATAAAGAAATAAAAGATAATAGAGGGCATACAGCAGCGTAATGACGCCAAGACCCGTCCAGAAAAAAAGTGCAGAGGTTCGAGTTCGCATATGGTTATAGGTTAGCCCGGGGCCGGTCTGCCGCAGCCCGGTCGGGAAACGAAGCCCGCCTGGTGAACAACCACCATAACCAGAAGATCAGCGCGTATACGACCAGCGTAAAGAAAAAATGATGCGAAAAATCCAGGTATTTCCGCGAGTGCACAAAGATCAGCACCAGCAACATACACCGCAGGATATTCACCCCCATGATCAGCAGCCACCCTGCCGCCACAAAACTCAGCTTTCGCCGCGCAGGACCCGGATAGCAGACCAGGAATCCCGCATACAGGACCATTAGCTCCAACCCATTACAGGGATCAGCCACCTTTAACGTCGGCCCCCCATCCCGGTAGATCTCCATCGACTTACCGATGGTCCCGCCCATATCGGCCGAAGCGGTATCCGCGATCTTCCGGACGGTGTAACGGTCCGCCCCACTCGTTACATTCAGGCATTTCGTGGTCAAAACGCCCACCGTAGTCGTCAGCGGATCGTCCAACACCCTGCCGGGCCGGAACAACCCGATATACGCGAGCTTCCAGACGATAAAAAGCAAGATCCCCTTTCCTACAAAAAGCAGGACAGGCCTCGGGATCGTCTTCTTCGTCCCCGGCTTCTCCACCGGCTCGGCCATATCTGGATCAGGGTAGGTCATACCTTGCAAAGTAATAATTTCCTTCTTTTAAAAGCGAACTATCCCTATTCAGCCGGTTGATCATCGCCGGATGAGGCAAGGGCTGTTCGTCGATATACAGGCAATCCTTTATCCCTTGCGCCTTCAGCATCGGCATCAGCCGGTTAAGGCTCGTATCGCCGGATACGAGGAAAAAATAACGCTTCTCGAATAAGGAAGCGAGCTCCATCGGAATATTCTCTGAATTGACCACTACGACCTCCTGCGGCTGCGCCACCGCAAAATCAAAGGCCGGCTTCACCCTCGTCAGATTCGAGCTTCGCAACGAATATCCACCGACGATGGTATTGATAATAAAACTGTATGCCAGCCCAACCGCCAGCAACCCCAGGGCCCAGCCCGGCAAGCGGCCATTTCCCCGCTCTTTCCATAATAGGACCCCTCCGGCCACCACCACCGGAACCGCCGGCAGCAGATATCGGGCGCCCCATTGCCGTCCGCCGCCATTGGGCATCAGCAAGGGACTGATCAGGCAAAACGCAGCAGCGGCAAACAGCAGCAGTGAAAGCGACAGCTCCGGTCTCGACTTTCCCCGGATGATCCGGTATACCGCCGGGACCAGCAACAGCACCAGCGGGAAATATTGCAGGTTCGTCCACGTGATCAGGAAGAACTCATACCCGGCCTTCGCTATCTTGAAAAAGATCGAATGCTCCTGCAATACCTGGTAACTGTGGACCCCGAGCAATGCCCCATATTCGATCTTGTTGAAAACAAGGAAGCCGATCACCGGCGCTGCCACCGATCCGATAAACACCAGGTACGCCGCCGACCGCCTCACCCGGTAAAGCGCCAACGCGGCCAGCCCATACAGCAGATCCATGACCAGCCCCTCCGGCCGCAGCCAGACCGCCATCCCGCACGCCAACCCGGCCAGGATAGCCGCCGGAATCCTGACCCGCGCATCCAGCAAGATCCAGACACCGCCGAACAAAAGCAGGACCGCCGGCATGTGCTCCCAATAGATGGCCCCGTATATCGTCAGCGGACTCGCAAAAACAAGCACGGCCAGCCCCAGCCCCGCCATATACGCCGGCACGCCGCACCGCATCAGCAACAGTACAAACACCGTCCACAACAATAACGCACAAAAAAAAGGGAGTACATACAAACCGATGTACCCCCACGCGCGATAAAAAAAAGAATTGACTATCTGGAATAGCGGCGGAAAAGAGAAGATATAACCCTCGGAACTGGGATACACAAACGGCTTACGCAACGGGAAATATCCCGCAGACCAGATGTCCGTAACCCACTTCGGCTGATCCAGGCGCAGATACTTGAAACTTTCACCATGGCCGATCTGCTTCACTACGATCGACTTGACTCCGCCGTCGCCGGAAAAATATACATTCTTTTGCGTGGACAGCGACAAAAAGGCCAAATAACAAAAGGACAAAAGAAAAACCACAGGAAGGACGGCCCTCTTGTAATAGCCTGCTTTATCTACCATCCGCGAAAGTTAGCAATTAACAGGCAAAAGTCTTCTTTCTCCTGTCATAAACTTTCTTGACGCCAAAACCCAACCCGGCAGCCATCAGGAGCACAATACCCCCGTCCAGCGGAACACTGTTGCTATTCGTCGTCGGAGCGTTCGATGTAACATGGGGATTTCCCTTGCCATTGTCCTGGCCGTTGTTGCCCTTGCCATTGTCGTGGTTGTGCAACAGGTTACTGATGTCCTGCAGGATGTTGCCGATGATGCCGGCACGCGAAGTCAACGGTGCTGCCATCAAACAAATGGCGACACAGGAAGACGCAATCAACGTTCTAATCGTTTTCATTCTTGATTATTTGAGGATGCATACAATGATACAGGGATCGGAAGCCCAGTGGTAAGCAGAATCGGATAGTTCAGATAGAATGAAAAGAATTTTAGCGGAGGATTTTCCTGGGAATATCGGCAGTGATGTAAAGGTACGGCTTTTTGCGTATGAAGCAAATTATTTCAGTTTAAGTTGTCCTCTTTTTTTCCTTATTTAGCGCCCGATGTACAAAAAACAGCTCGGCCTGCTCATCCTTGCATTCCTGGTGTCCCGCATCCTGGCGCTGATGGCCGGCATCCACCTGCGATACGACGCCCTCCTCTCGTACTGGCAATACCTCGACCTGGAAACGCTTCGCCACCACCTCCTCCGGGGCATCTGGTACGATCACGCCCAGCCCCCCTTCTTCAACCTGCTGCTCGGCCTCGTCCTCAAAACCGCCGGCTCCGCGGCTCCCATAGTATTCGCTGTCCTCCTCTATCTCATCTCCCTCGCCAATACCCTCCTGCTCTTCACGATCCTCACCCGCCTGGTTCGGCATCCCCGGCTTCCTTTCTATATCGCCCTCCTCTATATGCTGAGCCCGGCCCTCCTGATCTTCGAAACGGAACTCTTCTATACTACTTTCATCTCCCTCCTGCTCCTGCTCAGCGCCTTCTTCCTCATCCGGCTTAAAACGGATCGCCGCTGGACCACCATCGCCGGCATCTGCGCCCCCCTCGCCATCGCCTGCCTCACCAGGAGCATGTTCCACCTCCTATGGCTGATCGTCATCGCCGGCGCCCTGCTCTACCTGCTTGGAAAAGATCCCGCGCGCAAAGCTTTGTCCATAGGGCTCGCACTCTCCATCCTCCTCGTCGCGGGCTGGTATACGCATGAAAAAATGGTCTTCGGCCAGTTCTCCTCCTCCTCCTGGCTCGGCATGAACCTCGCCCGCACCGTCTTCCACGACCATCCGGTCACAGACTCATCCCGCATCGAAGCCTACGAACCCTTCTCCCCTATTCAAACCTATACCCGCTTCATCGACCCGGAAAAGCTGAAAAAATATGCCGGCCTCAACGACCGCGACCTCTTCGGGAAATATAAGAACGACACACTCCTCAACGCCACCCATGCCGGCTATATCCAGGTCTCCAAACAATACATGAAAGCGGCCACGGACTATATCCGCCGCCATCCCGCCTGGTACCTCCAAAACGTCGCCCAGTCC
>DASZOW010000106.1:0-12738 GCA_035550615.1 Puia sp. | reverse complement strand
AGGGCAAGAAAACGCGTCATGACATCCTGTATCGCGTCCTTGGCGTCATCGGTCGAGCCCAAAACATTATAGGCGTATGGGAAAAGCCGCTTCTGATAGTCTTGTAAATCAGTGATCATGTTGCTCCGGATCAGACAAAGTAACGAAAAAATCGCTCGCCGGTTCAGCCGCCTTCGTTATCTTTAGACATCGGCCAATGCCGCTGACCATGATTATGCCTGCCGTTCTCAAGATCCGTGCGAGTTACCTGCCGCCCTCTCCGGCCTTCCCGCTGCGCAGTCGCCTTCTTCGCGTCTTTGCTTTCCTGCTGGCATGCATCACCTGCCAGCGCCTTGCCGCACAGAATGATCATGCTGCTGACAGCCTTTGGAGAATAATAAAAAGCGGCAAACCCGACACCAACCAGGTCACCGCGCTGCTATCCTGGGGCGACCGTTATAATATCCAGCATCCGGATTCCGCCGTGTTGTACTACGAAAAAGCCCATGCTCTTGCCCGGCAGCTGCATTGGTCCAGGGGCATAGCCGGATATGATAGCCATATCGTTAAAATACTCAACGACCGCGGGAACTACCAGCAAGCCCTCCGGCTTTGCCAGGAAGCCCTCCGCATCTACACCGACAGCGGGACCCGGGAAGATCAGGTCCGGGCTTACAACAATGTCGCCAACGAATATCAATACCTGGGAGCCCTGTCCACGACCGTCGATAATTATCTGAAAGCAATGCGGCTGGCCGGGCCGCTTCCCAACCGCAGGTATATGAAGATACTCTCCAACAATCTGGCGTCCGTTTTCTATGAGCTGGGGCAGTACGATAAATGCTATACCTATGCCCTGCAATCTTACCACATCGCGGGGCAGCTCAAGGATACAGAGGGTATTGCCAGTAGCCTCGTCAACCTCGGCCTCAGCGAGACCCACCTGGGCCGCAACGATTCCGCCATGCGGCATTTCCGCGAGATCGTTCAGGTCGGACGCCGGCTGGACGACTATACCCTGCTCTGCGATGCCTACGTCAATATTGCCAGTATCTATATCCGGCTCCATAACACCGCCATGGCGAAGCCTAAATTCGACAGCGTGCTGCTGCTGGGAGACAAATATGATAACCCGAACTATCGAATGCTGGGCTTGG
Source organism: Puia sp. (assembly GCA_035550615.1). Lineage (GTDB taxonomy): Bacteria > Bacteroidota > Bacteroidia > Chitinophagales > Chitinophagaceae > Puia. The sequence goes on along the minus strand of DASZOW010000106.1, from coordinate 11,602 downwards.
CGGGGCTGGCGGATGTTGCCACCGAAGAGCACAACTGGCCTACGGCAGATCGATACACAAAGGCCGCAATGGAAATAGCCAGGGCGCTTCGGGATCGTGACGACCTCGTGCAGTTGTATGACAAAGAGGCCACCGTTCGGGAGAAGATGCTGGACTGGAAAGGCGCACTGGCATTCCGCAATCAGTTCGATTCGTTAAACGATTCCCTGCTCAACGAGAAGACCCGCGATCATATCAATGACCTCGAGACACGGTATCAGACCGCCACCAAGGATCATGCCCTTGCCGAACAGCATCTGCAGTTGGAGCGCACACAGGAGATCGTCCGCAGACGGAATACCCAGCTCTATCTGCTGACGGGTGGGCTGGCCGCGCTGGCGATCTTGCTGCTGTTGGCCTGGCGACTGTTCCGGCAGCGGCAGAAGCTCAACCGGCAGGCGTTGATCACCCTGCAGAAGGACCAGGAAGTAACCGTCCTCAAGGCTGTCCTTCAGGGGCAGGAAGAAGAGCGCCAGCGGATTGCCCGCGAGCTGCACGACGATATGGGCGCCGGCCTCACGACGATCCTCTATCTGAGTCAAAGACTCGCCGCCTCGCCCACGCCGCCTGCCGCCGGCTCCCCCACGCCGCCTGCTCACCCCACGCCCACGCCACTCGCCGAATCCCCCGGCTCGCCAGCATCCGTGCCACCTGCTTCCCCCACGCCACGCGCCGACCCCTCCGACTCTGCCGCCGCCCTCACCACCTCGGCAAAGATCGCCACCACCGCCACCGGCCTGGTCGACACCATGAACGAGATCATCTGGTCCATGAACCAGCAATACGATACCCTCGAAGACCTCGTGGCATTCATCCGCCGCCAGGCCAGCCAGATCCTCGACAACAACGGCCTCGATTATCACATCGACATCCCCGACCATATCCCCGACGTCCGGCTTGGCGGCGAACTGCGGCGAAATGTCTATCTCGTAGTCAAAGAAGCGCTGAACAACGCCCTGAAACACGCCGGCGCCAGCCTCATCAATCTGCGCATCGACATCGATAACCGCCTGCATGTCCTTATACAGGACAACGGCCGCGGCATGCCCTGTGTCGAAGACCAACCCGGAAGCCAACTGCCGGCTGAAGGCCCCCCGCCGCACGACCCTCCCCCGCGCGAAAACCGCCATCACGAAGTCAACACCGGCCGCCGCCACGGCAACGGTCTGCGAAACATGCAGCGGCGCATGCAAAGATCAGGCGGCAGCATTTCCATCGTTTCGAATAACGGCACCACCGTCCAGCTCTCCGTTCCTATATGACCTTTGTCCTATTGGCGGGGCCGGCCGGAAGCCGTATTTTTATAGCATGACATCCATTGGCGTCAGCATCATCGAAGACATCGCCGATATCCGCCTCGGCCTCGAACGCATCATCGCCGGCGCACCCGGCTTCCTCCTGCTCTCGTCCCATGATACCGCCGAGGACGCCAACAAATCCCTGCCCGAGATCCAACCGGACATCGTCATCGCCGACATTCAGTTGCCGGGCATGAGCGGCATCGACTGTATCCGCCGCGTAAAAGCCGTCTGCCCCGCCATCCAGTTCATGATGTTCACCATCTATGAGGATAGCGAACAGGTCTTCGAAGCCTTGGAAGCCGGCGCCAACGGCTACCTCCTCAAGCAAACCCCGCCGGATCGTATCCTCGAAGCCATCCGCGAGCTGCACCAGGGTGGGGCGCCGATGAGCGCGGGCATAGCCCGCCGGGTGGTCACCTCCTTCCGCAAGAAACCATCCCAGCCTGGCAGCGTCGAGATCCTGTCGGCACGCGAGAACGAGATCCTCGTGCTGCTCGCCAAAGGCCTGCTGTATAAAGAGATCGGTCAGCGCCTGCAGATCAGCACGGGCACCGTTCGCCAGCACATCCACAAAATTTATGGCAAATTGCAGGTTCAAAATAAAACCGAAGCCATCAACAAGGCATTCGGCAAATAGCGGCTCCGTATGACAAACGCCATCCGCACCGTGCCATCTGCACACGCCATCCGCACACATGCCCCTGCACCCGAGCGCCCCTGCACCCGAGCGCCCCCCGCTCGCGCCCCTGTCTAACAAACGTTATATAGGCCGCAAGCCCCCCTCACCCTAAATTGCCTAACCAACTACTGATCATGAAAAAGGTCCTGAAAGTTTCGCTCATCGTTATCGGCTCGATCATCGTCTTGGTCGCCGCCGCCGGATTTTATGTAAAAAAGGCCCTGCCCGACGTAGGCCCGCCGCCCGATCTCAAGGTTCAGACCACGTCCGCCCGGTTGGAGCGTGGACGCTATCTGTGTTTGCACGTCGCATCTTGCCTGGTCTGTCACAGCACGCGCGACACCAGCCTGTTCTCCGGCCCGGTGAAGCCGGGAACTTATGGCAAAGGCGGCGAATTATTCGGTCCGGACGAAGGGCTTCCCGGTCACATCTACGCCGCCAACCTGACGCCCTATAACCTGGCAAAATGGTCCGATGGAGAACTCTTCCGTGCCATTACCTGCGGGGTGGGCAAGGACGGATATGCGTTATTCCCATTGATGAACTATCCCGCGTACGGAAAGCTGGATTCCGAAGACATCTATAGTATCATTGCATATCTGCGCACCCTTTCCCCCATTCCCAACGACGTCCCTAAAACCCAATTGGACTTTCCCATCAGCCTGATCGTAAATACAATGCCCGACCGGGCGACCCTGGCGCCGAAGCCCGATACCAACGATGCAGTAGCGTACGGGAAGTATCTGGTGACGATGGCCAGCTGCGTCGACTGTCACAGCCCTGTCAATAAGGGGCGCATAATATCCGGAATGGAGTTTGCCGGTGGCCGCGATTTTAGGTCCGCGGGCGGGCGCGTGGTCTACAGCGCCAATATTACCCCCGATAAAGAAACAGGCATCGGCAGCTGGACCCGCGACCTCTTTGTCCGCCAGTTCAAACAATACGCGGATAGCAGCTACAAGCCACGACGGCTGGACAATGGCGCCATGAACACCCCCATGCCATGGCAGGCATTCTCGGAGATGCGGGAAAAGGACCTGGCGGACATCTTCGCCTATTTGCAAACGCTAAAACCCATCCATCATAGTATTCCGCGCTAAGAGTACGCATCCGTGCCAAATGCTGGAAAATCCGTGCCAAATGCTGGAAAATCCGTGCCCAAAGCTGGAAAATCCGCGCCCAAATGCTATAAAAAATGGCGGCCGCGTTTGTCACGGCCGCTTTCCTAAAAACGTTCTCGCCGCCACCAGTTCCAGCCTGTCCGAGCCGGGCGCGGCTGTCGCCAGCAATTGCCTGTAATAATGGACTGCACCGGAGTCATCGCCCGCTCTTTCAGCGGCAAGACCGGCGCCGGAAAGACTATTAAAACGATTGGGACATTTGCCCAGCACCATTTCATATTCTTTAAATGCCGCCTCATTTTTATGCAGGTCCAATAGCAGATCCGCATAGAGTTCCCTCGCAGGTAAAACCTCTCCCGGCGTCACCGGAGATTTGGAAGTGCTGTCTTCCATGTCGGCAGCCAGCTTCATAAGCCGCAAAGCCTCCATTTTCTTCCCGTTCAGATTCGCGATCCATGCTTTTCCTGCCGTGATCTGTATTTCCACTTGCCTGGCCTTGTAGGCATCGTTCTGTCGTACGAGTCTGTCGTAAAGCGTATCCAGTTTCGACAACTCCGTTTGCGCCGCGTGCGCATCTCCCGTATGTGCCGAGCCAAGCAACCTGCCGAAATGCACGATGGCCTCCTGCCAGGGAAATTTATCCCATGGAAAGGAGAAGGGCTGTAGCGGCAGTCGGGCGGCTTCCGCCCACTTCCTGTTCTCGAGCGCCCAACGACAGGGCGATGCGGCGAAGGTATAGGCAACCTTGAAATTGGCAGGATTCACCTCCGCTATAGTGCCGAGGTATTTCAACTCTTGATCCGCAGCCTTGTTGTCACCCCTTTGCAGATACGCATAGATCAGGTAATCCAGGCCATGCAGTTCCTCGTCCCAATGTCCCCGGACACCCATCGATTCCGCGTAGCATCTGGCAGCCTCGACCGACCTGGTATTGGATCGGATGCTTTCGTCCCACAGCCCCAGCCTGGTAAAGATGTGCGAAGGCATATGCAACGCATGGGCGGAGGACGGAGCCACTTCGGCATATCTTCTCGCGGCGGGTAACGCCAGAGCAGCGAGACCGGGATAATCGTAGGTATGGATGATATAATGGATGATCCCCGGGTGGTTCGGGGCCAATGCATATAAGCTGTCCAGGATCCTGCCTGCCTTTTTTTGATTCACATAGCTCTTGTCCGTTGGACTTGCGGCCGCGTCCAGCGCCAACGCATAAAAGATCGCGCCTTCCTTGTCTGTCGGATACCGCTCGTGCAATTGTTCCATTGCCTTCTCAAAATGGATACACCGGCTATGAGCATCTGTCTTATCCCAGTCCTTGTAATAAGCCGCAACCGCATCCATATACGCGGCCTCCTTCGCTGAGCGGCGTTTGATGCTACCGGCTATCGAGATCGCTTTCGAGCCCTTTATAAGATCGTTCTCCGAAGGCGACTCCCATAGCGGATGAAAATTGCACATCGCTACGCCCCAATAGGCCATGACGCATCCCGGCGATTCATCGATGATCTTCGCAAAGACCTTCTCCGCTTCGTCGTATTCAAAAGAATGCAAAAGCTCTACGGCGGTATTGAAGTCCCTCCTGACCATCTCGCTGCCGTCGATGACGAAATTGACGATCCCAAATTCCTTGTCGGCCGGACCGCAGAGGATGATCGGCCCCCTCTTGAGCTTTAATTCTTCGAGTGCCTTACCGGAAGGCGTGGCATTATCCCCGCCACACGAAAGCAGTGCGACCATCGATAAGAAGAGCAAAAAGACATTTGAGAGTTTCATTTTGCCTGCATTCGGGAACTTGCAAAGAAAGCCCATTTAGCTTGCCTTGGCTGCGGCAGTGATCCTCGAAGGCACGCTGCTGAATAGCGTAATGAGCGCCTCCGACATGGTAGGATGCGCAAAGATCGCATCCCGGAACACGGAGTAGGGCAGCCCCGCCGCCATGGCTACCTGGACGGCCGGCATGATCTCGCCAGCCTCGACACTGAATGCGCTGAACCCAAGGATGCGATCGCTTGCCGTATCGACGAGCGTCTTCATGAACCCCCGGGTTTCGAAAAGCGTTTGGGCCCGCAATACCTTGGCTACCGGGATTTTTGCCAGCCGATATGGAATGCCGCGTTCCTGCGCCTCCCGTTCGCTCAATCCCACCCGTGCAAATTCCGGGTCCGTATAAAGGCAGAACGGCACCTGTCTGCCGGTGGTGACCCTATTGCCCCCCTGCATATTCTCGGCAATGATCGAAAAATCGTTTTCGGCAATATGCGTAAATTGCGGGCTTCCGGCACAATCGCCCGCTGCCCATACACCTGCTGCCGTCGTTTCGAGCCGTTCATTGACCTTGACATGGCCGGCAGCCGTCAATTCGACCCCGGCAAGGTCCAGCCCGATCCCATCCGTATTGGGAGTGCGCCCGGCCGCAACAAGGATATGGGTGGCTTGCAGCATCTCCTCCCCACCGTTCCTGCTGATGGCAAGTTTCACCGATTCCCCCGACACGCCTTCTACCCGGATAAGCCGCGTACCGGTAAGGACTTCGATCCCTTCGTCCACGAGCAGATCGCGCAGGGCTTCGGATATATCCTCGTCCTCCCGGCTGGCGAGCCGCCCATTGCGGTCGATGATCGTCACCCGGCTGCCAAAACGCCGCATTGCCTGGGCGAACTCGATCCCGACAAATCCCCCGCCGATCACCACCAGGTGTTCCGGGACCCGGTCGAGTTCCAGCGCTTCGATATGCGTGAGCGGCCCCGACTCCCGCAGACCCGGGACGGCTTCGATAGCTGCCCGGCTGCCCGTATCGATAAGGACCCGTTCACCCCGTAACGCACGGATGCCGCCGTCCGCGGAGATCACCTCGATGGTTCTGGGACCCGTGAATCTGCCCGAGCCCATGATCAGTTCCGCTCCGCTTTTCTCGTAGTTCGCTACATGCGCCGCTATCAGGTTAACGACCATCTTGCGTTTCCTCTCGCGTACCACGGACATGTCGATCTTCCAGTTGTCCCTGGTGATCCCGAAATCTTCACTGTTGCGGATATAAGCGGCCACCTTCGCCGTATGGATGACGTTCTTGCTTGGCAGACAGGCGATATTGGGGCATGAGCCGCCGATATATTTCCGTTCGACCACGGCAACTTTCATTCCCTTTGAAGCCAGGGTCCAGGAAAGCAATTTACCCGCGGCCCCGCTGCCCAGGATGAGCAGATCATATTGTTCCGGCATGGCGCCGGGCGTATTTGTATTGGGCATATCTGTGAAGATTTGCCTAAAGATACCTCATCGGCCCGGTTCCTAATAAAAGAACTTCTCAGCTACGATCTTTCCATCCCTTACTTCATACAGCATCAGCTCATTTAGGATGACCCTTCCATGCCCCTGTACCGTAATATCCACTTCCCGGCCAACCACAAAATGATTGCCCGTCACCAACGGTTCCGTAGTACGCAGCTTGCGGGCTTCCTGGACCCGCGCTACCCAGTCTTCGCCCTTTTTCCGTACCGCAGCTTTCCCTTGCTCATTCTTAAAATAAACAGAACCCGCAGGCTCGATGCTTTTTACATCGTCCGAAAAAAGCTCATCCTGGATTTCGAACCATTTTTCCTGTTTTGCAAGTTCGCTGAAGCGAGCCGCAACCTGTTGTGTCGTCATTGTCGTTGTTATTTATTTTAATTTCTTCTCGAGCCTTTCCAGGTACTGCGTCCAACCACCGGAGCAGGCGTCGTAACATTCAATGCCCGGGACTAGGCCCTCATGGACAAAAGTCACAAGAGTCCTATTATTCCTGGCAGAGATGTCAAAACAGATCCTCGTGTCCATCCATTCGCCCGGATCACTTAAAAAGGTCAGATTGCTGGCGGTCACCAGCCAGACGATCTTCTCATTGGGGACAAGTTCCACCAGCTTTTGTTTCGTATTATGCATCCCGCCTCCTGCCTTAAAGCCGAACTCGTCATTCAGTTGTTCACTTTTTCCCGTGATCGTCTCTTCGTACACGCCCGACCACCATTGCGGGATCTGTAACAAAAGCCGGAAAACCTCATCGGAGGTTTTTGAAGTCTCGAAACTATAAGAGAAATTTTTGTTTGTCATCATATCGTTGTTTTACACAACAAAAGTATGGCCTCTTCCCGCCTTTCGCAGGGTGTAAAATAGACATTCTGGCGGGTTGATTTGGACAAGGATAATGATATCTTTGCATAAAAGAAAAGCGATGCAGCGTATCACGATCGTCGTTCCCGATGGCAATGGCAATAACCTCAGCAGCATTGTCGGCGCCTACAAGATACTTTCAAGAGCCAACGACTATTGGAAAGCCACCCGGAAAACCACCTTGTATAAGATCGAAGTAGCCGGGGTCTCCAAAACAGTCGAATATTACGAAGGCCTGTTCTCCGTCAGACCGCACACAAGCATCCGGAAAATAACAAAGACAAACCTGGTCATTATCCCTTCTTTAAATCACAATTATCAGCAGGCCGTCAGGGCGAATAAGTCGCTGATCCAATGGGTCGGGAACCAGTATAAACAGGGTGCCGAGGTCGCCAGCATCTGCACCGGAGCGTTTCTTCTTGCTTCTTCGGGTTTGCTTGACGGAAAAAGCTGTTCCACCCATTGGGCCGCCGCCGCAAATTTCAGAACGATGTTCCCCAGGATAAATTTGCAAACCGATAAGTTGATTACCGACGAACAGGGCATTTACACCAATGGCGGCGCCTTTTCCTTTCTCAATCTGATCATCTACCTGGTAGAGAAATATTATGACAGGCAGACCGCCATTTACTGCTCCAAGGTCTTCGAGATAGAGATAGACCGGAACAGTCAATCCGAATTCGCAATCTTTACAGGCCAGAAATCCCATGGCGACGGAATAGTGGAAAAAGCCCAGGAATTTATTGAAAGTCATGTCGACGAAAAGATCTCTTTCGAGCGCCTGTCCTCCCGTTTTTCGGTCGGCAGGCGAAACTTCGACAGGAGATTCATCAAGGCAACCGGTAATACCCCGCTGGAATATGCCCAGCGCGTAAAGATCGAATCGGCAAAAAAGGCGTTGGAGACAACCCGCAAGACGATCAGCGAAATAATGTACGATGTCGGCTATTCCGACGTAAAAGCATTCCGTGAGGTCTTTAAGAAGATCACCGGCATGTCCCCGCTCCAATACCGGGGAAAGTACAACAAAGACGCGGCCGTCTAAACACCGGTCCGCTGCCCCGGTTCCATTACCGCTGGTTTCCCGCCGGCGCCGGTTACCGTATCAGCGATACGCTAACACCCTTACGCAACGTGTTATGCACTTCCGCAACCTTGTCCGTGGTGCGGATCAGTTCTTCAATGGTTTCGGCCGGAGCATCCGAAGTTATCGTTACCTGGTAACGGAAATTGTCTCCCGGTTCACCCTCAGCGCCGAAGTCGCCGGTACATTCGACTTCCACTCCGGAGACCGGGATATTCCTTTTCCCCGCTTCCCTGTAGATGTCATTGCAATAGCAGGTAGCCAGGGCCAGCAGTAGCAATTCCCCGCCATTGACGGCGGATCCAAACCCCGACGGTTTCGTCGGCAACGCAATGCTTTTAGCCGCGTCATTTGTCTGAACCACGACCTCCTGCTGATTGCGACCACTGGCTATTTTGGCGGAAATTTTCATAAGATTAAAAATAACGAATTAGCGGCCCAGGGCGCTATTTTTGCTTCATACAAACCATAAAAATTCCTTTTATGCAAAAGATCAGCCCTTTCCTTTGGTTCGACAACAATGCCGAAGAGGCGATGAATTTCTATCTTTCCATTTTCAAAGACTCGAAAGTCATCAGGGCCGCCCGCAATCCATTAGGCGGACCCGGTTCCGAAGGCGCCTTGCTCGTAGCATCTATCCAACTGGCAGGACAGGAGATCATTTTGATGAATGGCGGCCCTGGTCATCCGCTGACCGATGCCATCTCCCTTACCATCAACTGCACCAACCAGGAGGAGGTCGATTACTACTGGGACAAGCTCCTTCAGGGCGGCGGCAACGAAATTGCTTGTGGTTGGCTCAGGGACAGATTTGGCCTTTTTTGGCAGGTAACGCCTACCATTTTGCCTGAGCTCCTCAGCGACCCGGACAGAGCCAGGGCCGGTCGTGCCATGCAGGCTATGATGAAAATGATCAAGCTGGACATCGCGGCAATAAAGGCTGCCGCCGATGCAAAGTAGCCGGTGAATGTTAGCAAAAACAGTGGGCAATGGGCAGAAGAAGAAAAAGGAGAAGAACCGGAAAGTTAAATCATTTTTGGAGGCCGCCGTGCTTACCTTTTCGTGGTATTTTATTACTTGCTTATGAGGCCTTAGCCAAGTACCTCATCGACCTCGATATAAGTATTCATGAACAGCAGCAGATGTAATTGCCTGATGGCCCGCTTTCCGCAGGAATGATCCATTTCTATGAACCCCATGCCGCGGGAACGCCCTTTTGCACCCGCCCTCACTATCTTTGACGAGATCACTTTCCCAAAGGGAAGGAAAAGCTCGGCAAGCTGTCTCGCCGTGGTCATCACATTTAAATTGCCGATACGTATTTGCATAACTACAAGGTGAGTGAATGTACGTAAGTTAGCCAATAATATCGTATAAACCTAATATTTAACTAGCTGGGTGAAATACCTATTTTACGAAAATATTGGCTATAATCTCTGAATAAAGCCCTATCTTCACCAAGCCATTTTGAGCTTCGCATCCAGTAACGGCAATTGTCCTGCTCCGGACTATAGTCGTTTTTACTTTTTGCTTTCCTCAGATCAACCATCATTTTAATTGTTACTGTATGAATATGTATGTTTCCAATCTTAGTTTCAATGTTCACGATGAAGACCTCAAAGGATTCTTTACGCCTTATGGCGAGGTGACTTCCGCCAGGATCATCAATGACAAAGCCACGGGCCAGTCCAGGGGATTCGGTTTCGTAGAAATGAGAGATGACGCAGCAGCAAGAAAAGCCATGGCCGAACTCAATGACGCCACTGTCGATGGCCGCAATATTAAGGTAGTGGAAGCACGGCCCAGGGAAGAAAGGCCTTCCCGTGGCAATGGTGGTGGCGGCGGATATAGAAACAATCGTTGGTAAGTTTGCGACAACATAGATCGCTTAGTTAAACAAGAAAAATTATGGCGAGATCCAAAGAAAGCTCCAATAAACGGGAAAAAGAAAAACAACGTCAGAAAGAAAAACGCGAAAAGCGGGAGAAGATGGAAGAACGCCGGGCCAACCAGGCGAGTGGCAAGCCTTTAGAAGAAATGCTGGCCTATGTCGACGAAAACGGTAACCTGACTTCCACCCCGCCGGACCCCGAAAAGCGAAAAGAGGTGAATGCCGAAGATATCGAGATCGGCGTGCCCAAACGGAAAGAGATGGAAGACCCGCTCAAGGAAGGAAAGGTCGACTATTTCGATAAATCCAAAGGTTTCGGCTTTATTATTCAAAATGATGGCGCCAAGATCTTTTTTCATATCAATCAGACCACTTTTCCCGTTAAAGAAGGAGACATCGTGAATTACACCGTGGAAAGGGGGCCCAAAGGATGGAATGCAGTAGACGTGACAAAAAAGCCTTAATCGTCCCCGGCGCTGTAGCATACTCGTAGTGTCATTAGTCCAATATTCTAAAAACCCCAATATGGTTAAAGGCTCGTTTATTGACAATCTTCTTTACATGCCTTCTTATGGCTGGAAAGACCAGAATGAAACCCTCGTCGTCCCCACTTCAAAACAGCTTTGGTCGGAAGCCTTTTCCCGCATCAATATCTTCAGATCACGGAAGAACTGGATCTCGTTCGTCAGCTTTCTAATGCTGATAGGCCTGCTCCCCTTCCTTTTTCTGTTTTTGTTCAAGTACTTTTCCTGGTATCTGGTTATCGCCGTCGTTGTTTACAGCATGGTGATCATGGGCACACATGGGACCATCTGGTTCCATCGGTATTGCACACACAAGTCCTACGGCTTTAGCCACCCTATATGGCGCATCATTACCCAGAATCTCGTCATCAAGACCGTTCCCGAAGAGATCTATGTAGTATCGCATCATGTACATCATTGCAAGTCCGATGAACCAGGCGATCCGTATAATCCACAGGCCGGATTTTGGTACTGCATGCTGGCAGAATACAATCATCAGCGCGTTTCCCTCGATCTGAATGCCGATGAATATAAAAAAGCATTGCATTTCATGGACCATACCGGTGTAAAATTGAACTCCTACGAGCGATATCAAAAATGGGGCTCGATGGCCTGCCCCCTCTACACCGTTGGCATCTGGATCCTCAACTGGACCTTTTGGTTTACCGTATTCTTTCTGATTGGCGGCGCCGCGCTTGCCTGCGCGATATTCACCGCGGCCTGGCTTTGGTTTACATTCATTCGGGCGTTTAACTATACCGGCCACGGCGGAGGCAAGGAAAAGCACCGGGAGGGGGTCGATTTCGATCGTAGTAAC
>DASZOW010000105.1:0-7015 GCA_035550615.1 Puia sp. | reverse complement strand
AGTGTTCCGGCGACCAAAAGGCCGAATACGATAGCGATAATCAGATAGCTGGAGTCCATGTACATGGATCAAAAATAGGGTAAAAACAGACGCGGAACGCGGCAGCTTAATCTTCTCTTTGATGCAGGGTATCCACTTTGCGATAGGCAAGGAAAAAGACCAGCGGAAAGATCAGCAGCGAGAAGATCGTCGCGCAGATCAGACCGCCGATGACCACCCGCGCCAACGGCCGCGAGCTTTCCGAACCGATACCCGTGGAGATGGCGGCGGGCAGCAAGCCGATGGTGGCCATCAGGGCCGTCATCATTACCGGCCGGATGAGTTCGTTAACGCCCAACTTGATCGAGCTGTACAACGGGCTTTCGCTATGCCTGATCGATTCCAGGTTGCGTTTGAAAGCGGTGATCAGCAATACGCCTTCGAGGATGCAGATGCCGAAAAGGGCGATAAAGCCGATGCCGGCGGAGATGCTGAAGTTGGTACCGGTGATCAGCAGGGCCAGGATCCCGCCTACGACCGCCGTGGGAACATTCAAAAAGACGAGACCCGCATCCTTGAGATTACCGAACATCACGAAGAGCAGCAAAAAGATCAGCAGCAGGCTGATAGGTACCACCTCCGCGAGACGCTTGGAAGCGCGCTGCTGGTTCTCGAAGTCTCCTTGCCAGACCATCGAATAGCCTCTTTTGAGATGCACGACCTGGTTGACCTTATCCTGCGCTTCGGCGATCGTGCTGCCCATGTCCCGTCCGCGGACGGAAAATTTGACGGCGGAATAGCGTTTGTTCTCATCCCGGAAGATCAGACAGGGACCGGTTTTCTGGGTGATCGACGCGATCTCGCGGACCGGTACCTTGGAACCGTTCTGCGTAGGCACCAGCAGGTTGCCGATGTCTTCCTGGGTGGCGCGGAACTGTTCGGGGAAGCGGATACGGATATCGAATTTCCGGATGCCCTCGTAGAGCTGCGTCACGGCCTTGCCACCGATAGCCATCTCGATAACGGCATTGGCGTCGGCCGTGCTGACGCCATATAAAGCCATCTTACTCTGGTCGAGATCGATGTCCAGCTCGGGCTGGCCGATGTTCTTGATGACGCCGAGGTCTTCGATGCCCTCGATATTTTTGAGGATACGGTATACCGCCATCGACTGGTCTTCCATATACCGTAACGAGTCGCCATAGATCTTGACGCAGATGGACCCTTTGACCCCCGAGACCGCTTCTTCCACGTTATCCATGATGGGCTGGGAAAAATTGAGCTCGGCGCCGGGGATCACGGACAGGGCCTTGCTCATCGTATCGATCAACTCCTCCTTGGTGATCTTCGGATTCCATTCTTCCTGCGGATAAAGCGAGACGCCGAACTCGTTGTTGTAGAAACCGGCGACATCGGTGCCATCGTCCGGTCGGCCCGTCTGCGACATGATCCGGCGGACCTGCGGGAAACGCATCATGATGGCCCGCATCTGATCCGCTTTCGCTACCGAGGTATCGAGGGAAATGCTATAGGGCATAGTGGCGCGCACCCAGATGGAGCCTTCGTTGAGCTCCGGCAGGAATTCCGTGCCTAAAAAGCTGAACGCATACAGACCGATGATGATGCCGACGAAGGTAACCGCCAGCGTGAGCCGTTTATGCTTGAAATTGAACCGGAAGATGCGCATGGTGAACCCCGTGAGAAAATGCACGATGGGATTGTGCTTTTCCCGGACATTTTTTTTCAGGAGCACGTTCACCAGCACCGGCACGAGCGTGAGGGTAAAGATAAGGGCGCCCAGCAGTGCGAACCCGAGGGTATAGGCCAGCGGCGAAAAGAGCTTGCCTTCCACTTTCTGGAAAGAGAAGATGGGCAGCAAGGCGGTGATGATGATGATCTTGGTGAAGAAGATCGCCTTCGCCAGCTCGCCTCCGCGACGGCGGATCATGCCCATCTTGGACAGATGGTTGAAACGCTCCATGCCCACTTCGTGCGCTTTTTTGTCCAGTACGACAAAGAGCCCTTCCACCATCACCACGGCCCCGTCTATGATGATGCCGAAGTCGATGGCACCCAGCGAGAGCAGGTTGGCGGACATGCCCATAAAATTGAGACAGATGAACGCAAACAGCAGCGAGAGCGGGATGATGATGGACACGATGAGGGTCGTCCGCCAGTTGAACATGAACAGGGAGACGATCAGGGTCACCAGCAGGATCCCCTCCACCAGGTTATGCAGGACGGTATGCGTGGCATATTTGATCAGGTCTTCGCGGTTGTAGAACGGGACCATCTTGGTATCCGCGGGCAGGACGCGATCGTTGAGCTCGGCAACCTTGTCTTTGATCCCCTTGATCACCATATCCGGGTTTTCGCCCTTGCGCATGAGGACGATCCCTTCCACGGCATCCGGGTTGGTTCGCAGCCGGCGGTGTCCGGCCGAATCGATGGCGTCGGTACGGCCCACTTCTCCGAGCCGGGGCAGGTTCGAGATCTGCACCTGCGCCACATCCTTGACGAGAACAGGGATGCCGTTATTATTCTCGACGATGATGTTTTTGATCTCGTTGATATCGTTCAACAGCCCGATGCCGCGTACGACATAAGCCTGGGAGTTCTTTTTGATGACATCGCCGCCGATATTGATATTGCTTTTCGACACGGCGTTGTATACGTCCAGCGGCGTGATGCCGAGGTTATTGAGCACCATGGGATTGACCTGGATCTCGTATGTCTTGACCATACCGCCGAAGCTGACGATGTCGGCCACGCCCGGTACGCTGCGCAGCTCGCGGTCTACGACCCAGTCCTGGAGCGTCTTGAGCTCGCGGGGATCGCGGAAATTGCTCTCGAGCGTATAACGGTATACTTCACCCGTAGGACCGGTGGGAGGCTGCACGTTCGGGTCGACATTGTCCGGGAGATCAGCATTGTGGAGCAGGTTATTGACCTGTTGCCGGGCATAGGTATCCTGTACGCCGTCGTCAAAGATAAGCTTGACCACGGACAGGCCGAAGATCGTGGTGGAACGCAGACTGGTCTTTTTTTGCACCGGGTTCATGGCCAGCTCTATCGGGATGGTCACGAATTTCTCCACCTCCTCGGCGCTGCGCCCGGGCCATTGGGTAATGATGGTGATCTCGGTATTGGTGACGTCCGGAAAGGCCTCTATGGGCATATCCTTGAACGTGATGACGCCGTATACCGCGAGTAACGCAGTGGCAAAAAAGATAAAATACTTATTCTTGAGGGAAAAGGCGAGAATTCCTTTGAAAGCTTTATTCATCTGTAAGGGATTGTGGCAATCTAGTCAAACGCTTATAATCGGCCGGTTAATCGATGGTTAATAATAAAGGGGATGAAAGCGAAGCCCCTGGACCTCATTCCATTCCAGTGCAGGAGCCGGAGTCTTGAAGGTACGGTTAGCCTTGAGCAGCGTAGCGGCCAGCGGCGAGAGGCCGTCGACCCGGTAAAGATCCGTATCCAGGGACAAATAGAACTGCCGGTAGCGCCGGAAATAGGGAACGGGCCGGCCATTGACCTCGGCGGGATTCTTCATGGCCCCGACCATGCCTTCCGCGCCATACCCCGCGGCTACATTCAGCCATTGTGGAAAATGCGAGGAGGCCGGCAGAAAAGAGGCGATATTGAACGACAGCCAGTAGCTCTGACCGTTGTAATCTTTAAGCATTCGCTGGGGCAGGTTGCTGCCCAGTTCCGCAGGATAGTAATGCGGAAAGATCGTGGTATGATAGGAGTATTTGAGGCTGATGCGTTGCTGCCCCCACATGAGCTGCTGGCCTTCGTAAAGCAGACAGCCCGCGAGATTGGCGACCATATCGCCTTTTGAGAAACCCCATTTGGTGGAATGCCCGTCCATGATCTCGATCATGCTCATAAAGGCCAGACCGGTAGCGGTGCCGATCAATGCGGCGGTCCCGGCTTTGACGCCGCCCCAGTGCAGGACATCGCTTTGGATGGCGGCGATGTTATAGGCCGTCGTCGCATGACCCACCTTGTCCACATTCAACCACTCGTTGTTATCGTTGAAATAATGGAATCTGCTGTGCGGAAATTTTTTATACCAGAGATAATTGAGCCCGATAGTGACGATAGTGCCGATCGCGGATTCGACGATGATGGTGCCGGTGACGCGGCTGGAGTTGTAGTGGTCGGCAGGTTTGAAAAACTCCTGGGCGGAAAGTCGGGGCCGGAAGCCGGCGAGCAGCAGACAGGTGAGGAGGAGATGCGCGAGGCGCCTTTTCATGGGGGTAAATATAGTAAAAAAACTGCCTCGTAACAGGTGGTTTCCTAACTGTTCAGCGCATTGTATATCAGGATGACCTGTGAGGAAATGATCTTGTCGCCTTCGCTGACGCCGCCCGCAATAAAGGTCGTATTACCTACTGCGCTGAGCCATTTGACAGGAGTGATCTTGACATCGGATTTGCTATGGTAGACAAGCACGTAGTACTGGCTGTTGTCGAAGATCACGGCCGACGTCGGCACGCTCAGGCATTGTTTGTTCTCCTGGTCGTTGACCGTGATGCTGGCGTACATCTCCGGTTTCAGCGAATAGCCGGGATTAGGAAGCACCACGCGGACCTTCATGACCTTGCTGGTAGGATCGAGGACGTTCATGATCTTGTCCACCTTGCCCTTATAGATCCTGCCGGGATAGGCCAGGGTAGTGACGTCCACATTCTCTCCCTGATGGATATAGCTGATGTTGGATTCGTAGACATTGGCCTGTATCCAGACGTTCTTGAGATCGGAGATCGTGAAAAGGCTGGTCTGGTTGTCGCCACGGATGATCATATTATTGGTGGCGCCCTTCTGGACGATGAAACCGCTGATCGGCGCCTTGACCACGAAATCGCCCTGGGTGTTGCCGCCATTGATCGAGAGGACGCGGTGGACGCGGGCAAGCTCCGCTTTGGCCTGTTGCAGGGACACTTCGGCGCTGAGCGAGTCGGTGAGCGAAGCCAGTCCGCTATGATACATATCGATGGTCTTGGCGAGATTCTTCTGGGCGATGCTAAGGTTGGTCTCGGCATTCAGCAGATCGGTGCTGTATTGCGCCATCTCCTGGCTCCGGACTACGGCTAGCACCTGGCCCGACTGGACATAATCTCCCAGGTTGACCTTGATGTCCTGCACATTTCCGCTGACGAGGGAAAAGACGGGCACGACATTGTCGTCATTGGTCCCTACTTTCCCGGTGAGGGTGATCGCGTTCACCAGCGGCGAAACCGCAACGGTGTCTATTTTCAGCGTCTGCATTACAGTATCGGGAATAATATATCCTTTCTCGACCTCAGGCTTTTTTTCCCTGGATCCGCACGAAGCGAAGAATCCGCCGATCAAAAAGAGGGGAAGAACCAGGTTGCCTGTATTAAAGATCTTTTGCATATTGGTCTAGTTGAAAAAGTTCGTTCCTGTATAATAGTTGATATCTTCGAATGCACTGACGCGGTTGAACTCGATGGTGTTCACCTGCAGGCTGTTCTGTTTGTAGGAATCATAGAAATCCAGGAAGTCCAGGATGCTGATATTCCGTTTTTGATAATTGAGCAGGACCTGGCCCATGAGCCGTTGAAAGTCGCCGAAGAACTTTGGATCGATGGTGCGCATCAGCTTTTGCTCGTCGAAGGCCTTCTGCAGGGCGCGGGTCACGTTCTCATCCACGGTGGCCCGGGTGCTCTTTTCCGTGGCCCTGGTGCTTTCGATGAGGATCCTTGCATTTTTGATATTCCCCTGGTTGCGGTTGAAGACCGGCAGATCCATGGAGGCGCCGACGCCATAGTAGTTCGTCAGGAAGCTGCCGGCTTCGTCATAGCCTACGGAGAGACTCAGATCGGGCACGGCGAGGGCCTTCTGGTATTTGTATTGCAGCTCGTTGAGATGCGTGTTCGCCCGGGCGATCTGCAGGTCCGAACGGTTATGATAGGCCGAGTCGATGAGCGTGGTCAGCGGATATTTGGCCGGGTCCAGCGCGGCGATGCTGCTGGTGTCGACCACCGGATCGATGAAATTCGTGGGTTTTGTCTGCAGGATCAGCCGCAGCTCGCTTTCCGTATCATTGATCTGGTTGATCAGGTCGTTGTATTCGCTGGTAAAGCTATACAGCTGGGCCTTGATCCGCACCGCCTCTTTTTCCGAGATATAGCCTTTGGCAACCTGTTCCGAGAAGGCGTTGGAGATGTGCTCCAGCGCTTTTATCTCCGTGTCATAGACCTGTGCGGACCGGCGCAGGTAATAGATCTGGAAGAAATCGGTGCGCAGCGTGTATTTCAGCGTCCGCATGAGATCGAAGAACTGGTATTGCGAGAGCTGCACATTGGCCTGGGCCAGCTTGATCTGTTTGTTGCGTTTGCCCGCCAGCAGGATGAGCTGAGACAACCCTGCCGTGGTCTCATCGTTCTTGCCAGTGGGAAAAAATTGGTTGAGGGCGCCGGAATAAAGCGCATGCCCGATCTGGAAGTTGGGGTTGGGCCAGAGCCTGGCCTGCATCACCAGGGCCTGGTTCGCATCGACATTGTATCGCTGGGCCAACAGTTGAAAATTGCTGTCGAGGAACATCTTTTCGGCAGAATCCAGCGGCAGACGCAGCGTATCCATTACCGGCTGGGCAAGGCCGCACACGCTGCTGACGCAGAGACCAAGAAGCAAAGGAAGCCACTTTTTAGACATAGGTCCAGCTATTGATTTAAGAAGGGGCAAAACTATTCTATTTTGATGTTAATCAGGGGTTAACCCGATTCAAGCATTCGGTACCCGCTACTCGGCAGGGCCGCTGAAAATATGGCAGGCAGGAAGAAGAATAACGCAGGGCGCAGGTAATTTATTTTATGCCTGCGGCGTGTTGAACCGGAACCCGACGCCATGGATGGTTTCGAGGTTGACGTGCGGATCGGCTTTAAAATATTTTCGCAATTTTGTGATGAACACGTCCATGCTCCGGCCGAGAAAATAGTCGTCTTTTCCCCAGACATGGAGCAGGACCTCCTCTCTCTTAAGGATGCGGTTCGAATGT
>DASZOW010000104.1:0-4208 GCA_035550615.1 Puia sp. | reverse complement strand
AGCCGCCGCGGGGACCGCGGCGGCAATTTTTTTTGTCAGGGTTTTAAACGATCTTTTCAGGCTGTGGGAAATAAGGGGTAATCATTTGGACGGATTCACTTTTCCCGGGTTGGACCCTGGCACTTCTAAGTTTTTCAGGTTTTGGACTTCGATGGTTTTTTGGGTTGGATCTACGGTTTTTCAGGATCTGGACTGCTTGGTTTTTCGTTGGATCTTTGGACTGATCGGTTTTAAAGGATTGGGATCTTTTTGGTTTTTTTCAGGTTTCGATTCAGGGTTTTCGATGTTGGATTTTCGGTCGGGTTTTTTCGGATATCGGATCGTTTTCGTTTGCTGATATAAAGATGTTAAAGTTATAGCGGGATTGAAAACTTTTTCGACTAAGGAGCGGATCCGCCCGACGAAAGTAGAAATTGCCCGACGAATGGAAAAACAGCTTTTACTGATGATGGCCCTCGGGGCAGGCCGATGATTGTCTCCGGACAGGCCGCAGGAGGCGGCCTAAAACAAAGCCGCCGCGAGGTTCGCGGCGGCAATCTTTTGTCAGGGCCCGGTAAGCTTCGTTGGATGTTTTCAACTGGATGATCGGATTCAAACGGGCTTTAGGATTTAATGGATCTGGTCTTTCTAACGATTTGGATCTTTTGGGTTTTTCGAGGACGTCGGGTGGTTTTTCGGAGGATCGGATGATTCGTTTTCGTTTGCTGGTACAAAGATGCAGAACAGGAAGGGAGATCGAAAACTTATTCGATAAAGTGGAGATTTCGCCCGACGAAAGTGAGAAATGCCCGACGAACGGACAAGAGCGGCGGCCAAAAGAGCCGTGCGGGCGTCGGGCTAGAGGATATTCAGGCGTGCCGCTACTTCGTCCTTGTGACCCTTGCCAATGGGTATCTGGTTGCCGAGGAGATAGATAGTATTCCCACGGATATCATCGATCTTGGTGATATTGACGATATAAGAGCGGTGGACCTTGATGAAATTGGGACCGATCAATTTCTCTTCCATATTCTTGAGCGTGCTGTAGGTGATATAGTTTTTGGCCGGAGTCACGAATTTCACGTAGTCGCGCATGCTTTCGAGGAAGAGGATGTCGTCTTTTTTTAGTTTGATGAGCTTGTCTTCGGCTTTGATGAAGAGAAAATCGGTGTCTGCTGGGGGTGCGCTGGGAGCGGTGCTGATGGCCGGTGTTTGTGCGGCGACTTTGCCCTGAAGCTTTTGGATGGCTTCCTGGAAACGTTTAAAGGTAAATGGTTTCTTGAGATAGTCGTCCACATGATACTGGAAGGCATTGAATGCGTATTCCGTTTTCGATGTGGTCAGGATGATCATAGGGGAGTAGGTCAGCCGGTCCAGCAGCTCGAATCCATTGGCGCCGGGCATCTCCACGTCGAGGAAGAGTACGTCTACCTTCTCCTGGTCGAGGAAATCAAGCGCATCTGCTACATTCAGAAAATGCCCTTTGACTTCGACCAGGTCGCTCTTCTCACAGAATTTACGAAGAAAATCCGCAGCAATCTGGATATCTTCTACTATTATACAACTAAGCTTCATAGCAACGAAAACGATGGGTCCGATCCACCCATCTGAAAACAAAAAAAAATAAATCTAGCCGTTGGTTCCGTTGAACTGCCTTAACCGGTCATATTCCTTTTCTATAATATGTTGTGCTCTTTCTTTTCTCTGTATCAGCAGAATGTAGTCAAGGCGCAGTTCTTCCACACTATTAACGGAACATTTGTTCTCGAATTGTTGACACAGCTCCTGAAGATCGGTAAAACCTACATAACCGAACAGCGTCTTGCAGGTATGTACACTTGTTCCCAAAACGGGAAGGTCTTTATTGTTATAAGCCATCTCTACCCGTTCCCAGTATACGGGAAGATCCCGGAGGAAATCTTCGAACACGGTTTCTGCGTATATAGTATCGCCTTCGAACAGTTCCGCCAGGAAAGTGGCATTGAGATTTTCGTCGAAAACAAATCCTGTACGGATATTTTGCATGGCTGCTGCAATTTATTTGTTTGTCGTGCGTTAAGTAGATATATGTATGATATACATATAAAACCCAGATAGATGGGACTAAAAAACGGACTTTATGCAGACGGTAAAATCCACCCATTTATTGTTTAAAAATCCAAATAGTCATGAAAAAATTTACACCCTTACTCCTGCTGATCATTACCGTAGGCGTAATAGCTTCTCCTACTGCCGCCTATTGCCAGGCACAGTGTAATCTGCTTCAGGCCAGCAACGGGGCTGCTATGACGCATTCCTCCAACATGAGTTATTGGTTCGGCATCATGGAGCTGCCCTTCCTGTTCATCTCGGTATTCTTTGCTTTTCTGACCGCGTATGCTTTGCGTGGCGGCCGTTTCGGCAAGGGGATGACGTTTATGGCCTGGGGTTTCCTGGTGATGGCAATAGGGCATTTGCACATGCAGATCGAGCACTATTACGGGATCAACATCTTCAAATCGCTTCTTGGACAATTAGGTGGTTCCATTGGCTGGTTTGCCGCACTGATCGTAACCTGGGGTTTGTCCGGGCTTGGTTTCTGGTCTATTTACAAAGCCAGCAAGGGGGCATAAACCCAAGTAATCGTTTGCACTTCCATGTTAAAGCAACTATTGAAGGGTAGGGGTCGGTCGCCTGCTGCCCGAAAATCGGGCGAGCAATCTGCGTTATATAAGGCCTTGTTCGAATTCCTCATCAGTTGTGTCTCCGTGCCTGCCAATGCCGAGCAGCTGATCCAACTGGGACATAAATCCGCGGGTAAAAGCGCGGATGAGGTGTTTCATACCTATCTGCTATTCGAAAAATATCTGACCTCGTTCGAGCAGGTCGATCAGCAGAGCCGAAAATCGTTGCGGGAACGCGTCCGGCAGCGATTCCCTGCCTTGTTACACGAGGGATCCATCTTCAACATCCTCTTCGTTTCCGAGACCGAGCAGAAAAATATACTGGCCATTCAATTCCTGCATACGTTCATCCTGGCGCTTAAGGACAAATTCGGGCGTGCGGGAGACGGATATTTCGAAAAGAAGATCATCGAGCTCAATGGTCTCGAGACCAGGAAGCGGGACGCCGATATTTTCCGGAGTCTGCAATTCCTGAGCTTCGATGTATTCCATTTTATCGGGAACAATTATGGCGAAGTGCTGGCGGGGAAGATCTTCGAGAAAAGCTACGATGCTTTCTCGATGAAGTACAAGGAGCTGGAATTCTTTCCGTACATGGTCACGCTTGTACCCAAGGAGATCGTAGACCGGGAACACCTGGGCATTTTTACACAGGCGCAGATCGAGCAGATCTTCCTGGAAAAGCTGGCTGAATCGGAGCAGCTCAATATTGCGTTAGACCAGAAGATCAAGGAGAACGAGCGGACGCAGAAATTGCTCCGCAAGAACGAGATCATGCTTAGCGGGGTGATCTCTTCCGCGTTGGATGCGATCGTAATAACCGGTCAATACGGACATATCATCCATTGGAACCAGTCGGCGGCCGAGATCTTCGGTTATACGGAGAAGGAGGTCAAGGGGCGGACATTGATGGAGACCATCATCCCTTTGTCTTACGAATTTACCCATTGGAACGGGTTTCAGGGTTCCCAGGAGGGCGGCAATATCTCCATCCTGAACAAGCGGCTCGAGCTGACCGCTGTCCGGAAGAACGGCGAGGAATTTCCGATAGAGCTAACCGTGACGGCCATCGAAGACGAGAGCGAATCCTACTACAGCGCATTCATCCGCGATATCTCCAGCCGTCGTCAGCGGGAACAGGAACTGGTGCAGATGAAGGAAAAGGCCGAGCAGGCGGCGAAAGCGAAATCCCAGTTCCTGAGCGTCATGAGCCATGAGTTGCGGACGCCGCTGAATGCGGTGATCGGGATCACGCATCTGCTGATGCAGAGCCAGCCCCGGGAGGATCAGCAGGAGGATCTGCGGACATTGCAGTTCTCGGGGGAGAGCCTGTTGCACATCATCAACGATATCCTGGATTTTACCAAGTTGGATTCCGGGAAGATCGAGCTTTCGGCGATCGACTTCAATCTGCGCGAGCTGGCTCAAAGCCTTTACCAGTCCTTTAGTTATAAGGCCAAGGAGAAGAAGATCGTGTTCGATGTCGAATATGACGAGAAAATGCCTTTTTATGTCAAAGGAGACAGTTTCCGTTTATCGCAGGTATTGAATAACCTGATCAGCAAT
>DASZOW010000103.1:0-9202 GCA_035550615.1 Puia sp. | reverse complement strand
CAGGAAAGAGTTGACAAAGATCATCCACACGAACAGCGGCAGCATGTTCAGCTTCATGCCGGGGATGCGGTAATGCAGGACCGTGACGATGATGTTCACCGAAGTAACGACGCTACCGATACCCGAGACAAGCAGGCCCATGGAGAAATAGTCGATGCCCGGATGAAAGGAATAGTTCTTTTCGTTAAGCGGCGCATAGTTGAACCAGCCCGCATCGGGAGCGCCGCCTGCTACGAAGCTGAAATACAGCAGCAGCCCGCCGAAAAAGGTCATCCACATGCCGAAAGCGTTGAGCCGGGGAAAGGCCATTTCGTTGGCCCCGATCATCAGCGGAATGAAATACACCGCATACCCGAAGATCGCCGGCATAGCCACGAAGAAGATCATCGTCGTTCCATGCATGGTGAAGAACTGGTTGAATGTCTCCGGCGGCAGGAAATGGTTCATGGGTATCGCCAGCTGGATGCGTATCAACAAGGCCAAAGCTCCGCCTATCACAAAGAAGACGAGGGACATCACCAAATACATAATGCCGATCAGCTTGTGATCGACGGCGGATATCCACTGCAGCAGTCCCTGGTCCGTCTCTACACCGAGGCCGGGAAACGGTGACACAGGTTCGGGTATTTTTATGGTAGTGCCCATATTATACGCTTTATTTCAGTTGTTCCAGATAATGCGCGAGTGCCCGGATCGAATCCTTGCCGAATAGGAATGCCGGCATATATGCGCCATGCTTGATCTGTTGCGGATGATCGATCCAGCTGGCAAGATTTTCCTCGTTGTTGGTCAGCAGGCCCGTCAGGATCTCGGATCGGCTCCCGATATGCGTCAGATCTGGGCCTGCGGTACCCATGGCGGTGGTGCCGGAGATACGGTGACAGTTGGCGCAGGACCTGGTTTCGAACAGAGTCTTCCCTTGCCGGGCGAGGTCATCGCGGGGAGGCAATCCGGCCAGCGCATTGGAATCCAGCCAGCGGTTGAAGTCCGACTTATCCTGGGCGATCACGCGGATGCGCATCCATGCGTGCTGCTCGCCACAGAACTCGCTGCAGGTCCCGATATAGTCGCCGGGTTTTTGGATATTCAGCCAGATATAGTTCTTGTTTCCCGGGATGAGATCCATCTTATTTCCCAGCTGTGGCACCCACCAGTCATGGATCACGTCGGCGCTGCGCATTTCCATCAGCAGCTGCCGGCCGACGGGCAGATGAACTTCGTTGGCGGTAATGACGTGACTGCCGGGGTAGTCGACTTGCCACCAGAACTGATGGCCGGTAATGATGATATCGGGTGGCCGGGTAGGATGGGAGGTGGGCATCACCGCATTGGTGACGGTGAACATCTCATAAAAAAACCAGATCAGCAAAAGGCTCGGCATTCCGATCATAAATGTTTCTACCAGGCGATTCCCCTGGACCTGCGAGCCTTCCGAGGTATCGCCGGACCGATGCCTGTACCGGATGCAGAACCAGGTGGTCAGAACGATGACAAGCAGCAGCACGATGGCGGCCGCGACATTGAAATGATTGAAAAGCCGGTTGATCCGGTCCGCCTGGAGAGATGCGGGATTCTCCACCGATTGCAGCAGAATAATATGGAACAGATGTGACAACGGAAACAGAATGGACCAGTAAGCATGCAAAAATTGTTCCCCCTCCGCAGAGCAATCCGGCACGACGGAATGTACTTCGCAGCCAATGGTTAAGATGAAAGATATGAGGAATTAGGAAAAAAATTCCACATTGCCGGCATTGCGTTCCGGTGGCGGATGGGAGATCTATTCCGAATAGGCGATGGTGGACAGCAGGGCGTTTTCGGCCTGTCGCGAGTCGAGGCGGGTATGTTGAATGACCACGGGTATGTCGGACACAAAGACGCTAGAGTAGGGCGTATCCGGCGGGATCGGTTCAGGGTCCTTAAGATTGTTGAAACGGAGATGCAAGGTTCTGCGGGCGCCGACGGTAAGCTGATAGGGGCCGGCAGGCGGCCGGTCGGTAAAATAGACGGTCAGCTCAATATGGGCGTCCTCGTCGCCGGCATTCAGGATACACGCCGCTTCATGGCTGACAAGCTGGGGCGCCGGACCATGGCTCCATGCCGGGATGTATCCTTCTGCAATGGCCCATATTTTTTTACCTATAGACATCGGCTTACCGTATGCCAGAACTGTGCCGGGGTGTGCCGCCGCTTTACGCGTGAAGGAGGCGGTAAGGTGGCACGGCTATCGAAGAGGCAAAAAGGATCCCGCCCGGATGGTTACAGGATCAAATATGATGGAGAGTTTGTTTGATGTGGCGGATCACTTTCCTGCTGTAAGAAATGCCAGAACCCAAATGATCACAAGAAGCGCCGCTGTCTGATAATAGCACCAGAACGCGCCCATGCCATTGTCTTTGTCATAATTCGCCAAAGTGACAAACACCCCAACGATAGGCACCCAATATATTAGCTTGTTGTGCATAACCGATCGCTAGTCTATACTAAAGTTACGCCAATTGTGTGTTAACAATTTCCTTATACTTTAAATAATTGAGCATAAGCAGATCGGGAGCCGTGTGCAACAGCGGGGTTAGCGGGCACAGGATTTGAATACAGTGTTGAAAAACAACCTTTATGAAAAAGACATTGGCTATTGTGGCAGTGACCCTGCTTATGACCGGAGGACAGCTTTATGCGCAGACATTTCAGTGGGGCATCAAGGGCGGCGGAAATTTAACTACATTTATGGGGAGCAGCAACTCTACCTACAGTTCCTGGTCTACCCAAGCCGGCTGGAATGCCGGGGTTTTCACCAATTTCATGTTGGGCAATCACTTCGCCATCGCACCGGAGCTCTTGTATTCGAAGGCAGGCGCTAAAATAACTACGACGAGCTCTCAGAACAATGTAAACTTCAATTCCAGCAGCAATCTTCATGTCGACTACCTGATGGTACCGGTGATGGCCAAGTACAGGTTTACAGGCGGCTTGTATCTCGAAACCGGCCCCGAGATCAACTTCAATGTCAGCTCGTCGCGTTGGCAGGATCAAAGTGTCAAGGATATCACCAATGGTGCGGAGTTTGCATGGGGTCTTGGAGTGGGTTATCAAAGCCCGATCGGTTTGGGGATTGGGCTGCGCTATAATCTGGGTCTTACCCGGGTCGATAACGTTAGCCAGGCGGGCTGGAATGATGTAAGCCTGCGTAACAGCGGGTTTATGCTCGATTTGTTCTGGGCGTTCTTCAACAACAAAAAGTTATCCGGACAGCAATAAGTTGCCCCAACAAAAGCTAACCCGACAGAAAACAGAAAACCCGCCACTACGGCGGGTTTTGATCATTCATTTTTCAGCACCCTGGCTGGGTTGGAACGAACTACTTTGAGCGTTTGTGCGCCGATCATCGCAAAAGCAATTCCTGTCACAAGCGTCAGTCCGATAAACATGTCGCTCAGTTGAATGGGTTTGTGATAGGCAAAGTTCGTCAATACCACTTTTTCAAAGAACAGCCAGGTAAGCGGCAGGGCGATGAGTGCTGAAATAAGAAGCAGTAACACAAAACCTTTGCTCAACAAATACAGGAGTGTGCCGTTGCCGGCGCCCAACACCCTGCGAATGCTTATTTCCTTTACCCGTTTTTCCATCGTATAGACCACCATCCCGAAGAGCCCGAGAGAGGAGATACAGATCGCCAGCAGGGAAATAAAGCCGATGATCTTGACCATTAGCTTAAACTGGCTATAGGCTTCTTCGATCTGGTCGTCATAAAATTTTCCATTAAAGGGATGAACCTTATCGATCTCTTTCCATGCCGCTTCGATGCCGGCCATGGTGGCGGGCAAGTTTGCGGGAGCCACCTTGACATTCAGATAGCCGCCCGGCCGGGTCAGATAGCGGAATGCCGTGGGATTGATGGCGCTTTCGAGCGTGCCATAGTGGAAGTCTTTTAACACGCCGACGATCATCAGCCGCTTGCCCGAGATAGTGACCATCTCGCCAATGGCTTTCTCCGGATCGTTATGACCGATATCGAACCGTTTGATCAACTGCTGGTTTACGATGATCTCGGTTTCCGGTGCATCTTTAGGTTTCGCGGTAAAGTTACGTCCGGCAAGAAAAGTATACTTATGTAGCGATAAATAGTTTTCGTCGATATAATTGAGATCGACGCCGGCGGAATCGGTCGGGTCCCTGTATTTTATATTAGAGCCGGTCAGGGAGCCGAGGCTGCTTACGATCAGCGATCTGGAGATTCCGCGGACGGCCGGGATAGCCGCCAGCTCCCCGACGAACACGTCGTCCTTATTACCCTGCATATCGATGTTCAGGATGTTATCCGTGGTAAATCCCAGATCGAAGCTCAGGAAACCTTTGTATTGAGAATAGACGATGACTGTTGCCGTAATGAACATGAGCGAAAAGGTATACTGGATCACGACCATCGCTTTTCGCAGGCTGATGTGGCGGAATACCTTGAGGGAAGAGGCATCTTTGAGCACCTGTATGGCATTTATTTTCGAATAGAAGAGGGCGGGCAGCAAACCCGCGATAATGCCAACCACGACGGCGAGCACGACGAACCAGGTGACGAGCCGGGGCGAGAGTGCCAGCGAGAAGGTTTCACTTAATGCCGGATGAAGGGACAGGAAAGGCACGCGCAGCAGCAGGAAGAAGCAAAACGCCAAACAGAGCGATAGCAGCGAAATGATCACCGATTCGACGATGAACTGCCCGACGACCTGCAGCCGCAGCGCGCCGATCACTTTACGGATACCCACCTCGCGGCAGCGTCTCAACGAACGGGCGAGGGACAGGTTGGTATAGTTGAAACAGGCAGACAGGAGAATGATAAAGGCCAGCCCGCACAGGACGAGTATGGCCGTAAAATTGATAATGGGAAAGATCTCATTTCCTCTCGGCCTGCCGAAGGCTATGCTTTTCAGCGACTGAAGCGAAAGGGCTATGTGGTTCCTGAATGGAGCGTTTTCCCGGCGGGAGATCCTGTCGAGCGCCGCCTCAAAGGTTGCCGGGTTGCTCTTTTTCGCCAGCAGGACATATACGTAGTTGGAGAAAGCGTTGGTCCAGTCCAGGTAGCCGCCATCGCTGGAAGGAGCGGGGCGGGCCAGATCGATCGAAGACAAAGACACCAGCATTTCAAACCGCAGATGAGAAAGCTTCGGTATATCCTGTAAAACCCCGGTGACCGTATAATTTATGGTGTCGAACTTCACGACTTTGCCTAATGGATCGGCGAGGCCGAATAATTTCTTCGCGGAGGATTGAGTGAGTACCAGCGAATACGGGTTTTTCAACGCGGAAGCCGCGGAACCTTCCATCAGTGGCAGGCTAAAGACATCGAAAAAACCTGCGTCGGCATACATGCCGGTAACCGGTATCGTGTTTGTTCCGATCCTGGCGTCACCACCGAATCCCCGGCGCAGAAAGGCGATGGACTCGATACCCGGGATCTCTTTGCGTACCAGGATACCCGACTTCCAGGACGTCGTCGCCAGCTTTACGGGGCCTCCGCCGGCCGGTTCGAACGTCGAGACGACACGATAGATCCGGTCCTTGTTCTTCAGCGTACTATCATATGAAGAAAGATCCGACAGGAATCCGACGACGAGCAGGCCGATGGACAGGCTAAATGCCATGCCGATGATATTGATACCCGAGAAAAGCTTGTTGCGTCTGATCACGCGTCCTGCCGTCTTGAAATAACTCGCAACCATCACTTTCCTGATCGACGGGCTGCTCAAAGACGGCTTTCGGACCGTATATCGTCTAAAGAATTTCAGCACGTCTATAACATAGACCAAACGCGCGAAAAAAGCCCCGCGGGTCTGCAGGTTACGTTCGAAAAATTCGTTGAGGTCGCCCTGCAGGTCTTCCAGCAATTCAGGCCGGCAATACGAGGTCAGGAACCATGTCGCCCATTTGGGTGGGAGAGCCGTGCTTTTCTTTTTCATCAGATGCGCTTTAGAGTTAGGTTTGGGATCTTCTGCCAGAGCTGGTCGCGAATTTCCTTTATGCGGATCAGGGACGCCTTGCCGGCGCCGGTGACGACATAAAAGCGTTTGCGTTTGCCGCCGCGGGTGGCCGTCGCCTCGCCGAGCTCGCTTTTTACGAGGCCTTTTTCTTCGAGGCGGTTCAGGACCGCGTGTACTACGCCGAGTTTGACGGTGCGGCCGGCATGTTTGGAAAGTTCGTCGCAGATCGCCACGCTGTATGCGCTGTTCACCAGGGAGGCGATGGTGAGCAACACCAGTTCCTCGAATTCACCAAGGTGGGTGCCTTTCATGTTTACAACAATTAATTCATTAAATGTATGTAAAATAAAAGTTCCGGCCAAATTCGGATAAAATGAGGTATTTTGACGGCCTAAGGCCCTATGCGACCAACTTATTCAGGGAAAATATCCTTTTGCCCCGCTTTTACGACGCCTGGTGAATCCACAGCGGCGGCTAACTCTCCATCTACGAGATCCACGATGGAAAACTTATTGTTTCTGTCATAATCATGAGCTACCGAAGTGGGGGGGATATGAGTAAATACCGCTGGGTAGCTATTTTCGTATTATCTCAATGATCTCACCTATTCCTATAGGGATGAGCCCTTCAGCAAATTTAAATTTCTGCCCTACCACAAAGTATTCATCGTTTATCATGCCTTTTATGAATGTAATTTCTACTTTCCCGACCTCTCCTTTAGCAAAGCTTTTCCTGTCAAATAAATCAATTCGACCAGATAACATCGTTCGGGCATTGGGAAAGGTAAAGGCGGGTCGATAGCCGCTATAAAATGGAGTTTGCCGCCCTGTTTCATTTGAACTAAATTCTATCTTCGCCAA
Source organism: Puia sp. (assembly GCA_035550615.1). Lineage (GTDB taxonomy): Bacteria > Bacteroidota > Bacteroidia > Chitinophagales > Chitinophagaceae > Puia. The sequence goes on along the minus strand of DASZOW010000103.1, from coordinate 2,370 downwards.
TATCTTTATTGTATCACTCATACAAGAAAATTTACCCAACAGGACGACCAAAAGGGCGACTTCTGGGGGACCTTACACTATTGTGAGAAGTTTTCCATGTAGTCCATCTGACCTCATAGTAATTAGATTCTTCTTTTACCGGGATCGACCGTCAGCCTGGATTATCTCGTCGGCAATATCACCGTTTTAGTGAAGGATAAAAAAATGCTCTACCGCCTGGATCTGCTGGAGAAGATTTCCGGCGAGGACAGGGAGACCATTCTGCGGGTAGTAGATAGCTTTCTAAAAGATGCGCAGCATTATACGACTTCCAAAAAATCGAAGGCATAAAGGCCGGGGTTACCCGGCAACGACCGCTTTGTCAAACGAGGCGATCTTCTCCTTCTAATTATCGGCTCTTCTAGTTATACCAGCAACTGCTGGGGGCAATGAGTGCTTCCAATCCTCATCAGCCTTTTCTTTCTCTTCCGATGAGATATCCGCTCTCATCATTTCAAAGTATGGAGGTCGATCATACGGGCTTAAATTCTTATACTCTATTTTGCAATCATCTATCAATATCCTTATCTCAACCTCTCTACACTTGCCAGTTATGACAAACTCCTTATCGCCTCTCCATCTCCCCTCAGAGAATAATTCAGGAAAATAGATAAGATCAGTTATTCCGCTATATATCCATTGATCGCATACCACTTTCCCCTGATTCTCGATTAAAACATAATAATCAAACTTATTCATTTCGGGGTATACAATTAGTTTGGCCACCAAATCATTTGACACAGTGGATACAAATAATTTGCACATGATCTTAAAAGAAAAGTTATTTTCAAGTATCTTCTCTTTAATTAACTCAAGCTGAGATATGCTCAACCTCTTATCTTTCTCGGCTATACGCATTAAGGAACTGTGAATAACATCCAACCTGATCTTATTTTTTTCCTCTGGTTGCCTAGATTCAAAATCATCGAAGACAGGATATCGAATGTTGACGTGTATTTTATTACCCGCCTCCTTTGAAACAAATTCGTTTAAATCTCCTCCTATTTGATTTATGCCAATACGTTTATAGAAGTCTTGACCATGTTCATGTAATAGATAAGAATAAATTAGGTTTATTGCGCCAGCTTCCGGTCCTCCAACCCCATGTTTTACAACCGAGCCCAATCGAACTTCTGTTTTCATTTTCGTTTAATATTAAAAAGGAAGCGGTCTGTCTTGCTCTCTTGGTAATTCACCCCACAATTTAACGTGATCTGTCACTAATTTTTGTTCAACGAACAATGCCATCTGTCGGCTAATGGTCCTTGTGTAGATACTAAACATAACCGTTGGGCCATATTTTGCTCTCAACTTTGCTAATTGGGCTTCTGGCCTATCCATTCCCCATCTGTACTCATCTGATATGCCATATTTTAAGATCGGAGTCCGCCCATCCTTTGCAGCAAATCCAAATGCGTAAACTATATGCGGATTCCAATTTTCTTTCTTATTACCATGGCCCGTATATGGTCCTGGAGCCGTAACAAAAGGCTGTGGAAACTCATGTCCGCCCGGCCAATCGGTATTTCCTGTAATTGGAATACCAACAAGAACAGTTGTTATTCCCAAAGCCAAGGGAGAAGCCAATGGAATTGGATCTTCTACTATTGGGTAACCGCCAGGTCCAGGTGTTGGTTCTCCACCCGGTAACGGGATATCTGGAGCGATTGTTGGCGCTGAAGGTACATTGATACCGCCGGGTGGAGTACCTATCAATGCAAGATCAGTATTAACTTGCGTTTTGGGCGGGGTCTTGGGAGGAGTAACCACCACGGGGTCTAGATTTACTTTCGCCGTCCCCGTGTCCTTTCCAGCCAGCCCTAAAGGATCATTATAGCCAATGGGGTTATCACCTGCAAATGAATAGGGGCTATAGCCCTCAAAGACATCCGCCAGCGGATCGATTGACCCAAAACGTCCGATCTGGGGATCATACAACCGAAAGAAGGCGTCATATTCCTCTAATCCGCTGCCGTCGCTGAACTCTTTATTCTGTAATTCATCTCCGCCGTTCCCTCGATATTTGTTCTCGGCGTAGTTCCACTTGACGGCGCGGTCGCTTATGCCTTGCATGACGAGCCCAAACGGATAATAGTGATTCTCCTCAACTAGCGGGCCGCTATAATGCTTAATACTCAGATTATCAAAGAACACATCCCATCCGGGGGTGGCATTACTAACGTAAATATACAAATATCCTGATTTCTTGATTGGCAGTCCTTTGAGACACATCGGGGCCTGCAGCGAGCCGTCGGCCTGGGTACCCGGATCGCCGACCTGCATAGCGCCGCTTTGGTTATTGCCGGCGACATAATTGAACTGATTGTCGAG
>DASZOW010000102.1:0-9676 GCA_035550615.1 Puia sp. | reverse complement strand
CGAGGTGATTGTGGGTTCATTGCCCGGAGGATACATTGACCTAATTGTCTCACATTGAATATCAACTTACTAATAACGAAATTGGCACGACATCCGTCAAGACCGGTTTGAAAATGTAGCGCCGTGTCGACAAAGAGAAGCCCGCAACGTTCGCTGCGGGCTTCATTTTCCAGGAACGGTGAGCATTCGCTCAATAGCCATGCCCACCCTCTGGCCCCGACAACTCGCAATTATATTGAATTGTCAACGGATCGATCAATTCCAGAAAGCCAAACTCTGTATATTGTTTGAGATGCCCAAGGTAGGGTTGTCCCTGCTGCGGGATAATAGTAGGCAGACCTTCTTCATTGTATGCAGTGGCAATAAACTGATTGTTCAGGCTATAATTCCTGTTGAGGAATTGAAATATGGGATAGCCGAGATTGGGATTGACGTAGGCGTCACCGAGGGGAAATATACCAACGACGGTGTCTTCGGTGGGGTTGGAGATATAGCCGCTGACCTGCGTAATCCTGGTCAGATTGCCAGTCCCACCATACGTAAAGTATTGGGTTTGCGTATATGTGGCTGGATTTAGATCGGTGGCCTGTTTGATCCTGCCCAGGGAATCGTATTCATAGGTTGACACAAACGTGAGATTAGGCCCCGCACCATTAAAGCCATTGGGCCTGCGTCCGTCGATGCGGCCGTATATGAAGAGTGAATCAAGTGTCACCTTGCCATTGGTATAGTAGAGCTTGTGCCAGCTTTGAAATGAATTACCTGAGGTCACCGGCAGGGAGCCCGTTCCGATGACGTCGGTGACGCGGTGTTGATTATCATACCAAAATGTATAATTCGGATATATCAGGTCGGTGCTTCTTATCCGGCTGATAGCCGCCAGATTACCATGACTGTCATACGAGAAACGAAGGGTATCCGGATAAAGACCCGGATCGTTTGCTCCTTCTGAGAGGGCGGCTATCCATTGGATTTTGCATGGGAATGAATCATCAGGTGGGGGGTCGATCTTTTTTTTACGGCAGGCTGGTAATACGACCACCAAAAAAACTATGTACGCAAAGCGAAAAGACAAGATCTTTTTCATACGAAAGGTTTTAAGCATTTAAAATTAACGGCACCAAACTACGATAATAAATAACATGAGTAGCTTTAATTTCTCATATTGACAGATTATTTAAAATGTCGGCCGTAAATTATGTAATGAAGAAGAATACTAGGAGCCACGCAGGATCTTCTCCATTTTTTTGCCCTTTGCCAGCTCATCCACCAGTTTGTCCAAATACCTGACTTTTTGTGTCAGGGGGTCTTCTATTTCTTCTACGCGATAGCCACAGATCACACCTGTGATAAGGTGCACATTTGGATTTAGCGAGGCCTGTTGGAAGAAGCCTTCAAAAGTCACTTTTTCTTTTATCAGCTCCTCCAGGTGTTTGCTGTCGAAACCTGTTAACCACTGTATGACCTCGTGTAGTTCTTCCTTTGTTCTACCTTTCTTCTCTACTTTAGCGATATACATTGGATAGACCGAGGCGAATGTCATTTTTGCGATACGCTGATTGTGTGTAGCGGAATTGCTCATATCTTGTATTTTAGTGGTGGGACGGGTAAACAGGCTGTTTAGCCAATTGCAAGAACGCTTAAACAGTTCTTACCATCCTTCAAACTCAGAATATTCCATCAGACTATTCGAAAGCGATTCCTCATAATCGCACACCTGCTCAAATGCTTTCGCCGCAATGTTGTCATTCTTAAGCCAGGACCTGTCGTCCGGATCACAGCAAAGGCCATTTGTCAATTCTGTAAATATGGCGCTTGTCAGCAACGCAAAACGAAGTTGAAAAACGTCTCCTCCATGCCAGACAAAAGAAGTCACTTTGGTGCAATCCTTTAAACGCTGTTCTATCTCCGGGGGAGCGAACGGCGGCGGTTCAGGCTTTTTCCTGCCTAAAAGCCTGTCGAGAAAGCCCTGCTTAGGGCGGAGCGCCTCTTTGGCTTTGGCCAGGTCGAAACTGCCAATATATAGCTCAAATCCGCTCATGAGCTGCTTTCCATCCAGTTGACCAAAGGCTGGCCCGATGAATTGGAACTTGAAGGGGACAAAGCCCGAATCTTTCATTTCATCAAATTCAAACTCCGGGTGGACTTCGACTGTCATGTCAAATTCGTTAAGCCTTTTCAGGAGCTTTTCGACAATGCCGGCCGGGATCTCCCGGGTATAAACTTCCATAGACAGGCTCATAAATCGGGTTTGGCGATTTTAATTAAGAAACAGACCGTATTCGATGCTATTAAAATAAGCAATTTTGCTTTTGGAGGAGGTAAAATGGTAAAAGACGACATAGCCTTTGGCAAGTACACCTGGCGGGTCCTTGAGGTTAAACAGGAAGGCCTATTCGTCCCGCTGTGTGGCTGAAAGCTGGGGGCCTAGAACTTTTTTTGCAATTCTTTTATTGGTTTTGCTGTTTTTTGCGGGTTTGTAAGTACCTTCCCCTAGACAATTGATAGTTTTTTGGCCAAAATTAACAGCTTACTAAAAAAAGAACGCCAGGCGTATATTCTATACCGCCTAAATCTTCACAATAAGGTGTTGAATGCCAACCTATGTGAGGATATGGAAGTATCGGAAGATACCGTTCGCAGGGATTTGCAGGAACTTGCGAATGCCGGCAAGCTAATAAAAGTCCATGGTGGCGCCTTATCCCTCGCTTTTAGTGACGTTCATTTTAGGCCCAAAACCATTTATTCCCAGGGGCAGAAAGCGATTATCGCAGAAAAAGCCATTAGCCTTATCCGAAAGAACATGTATGTATTGACCAGTGGGGGCACCACTATTCTTGAGATGGCCCGGCATTTACCGCCACTGCTCAAGGCTACTTTTATTACGGGCAGCATACCGGCTTTGAATGCCTATATGGCGCATCCGAACATCAATGTCATCGCTGTGGGGGACCGTGTCAACAAGGAATCAAAAATTACGGTGGGTGCCAGCACCATCGAGAAGATAAAAGAGGTAAATGCTGACCTGTGCCTGCTGGGTATCAATGCTATCGATCTGCAAAAAGGAATAACAGACAGCGACTGGGAAGTGGTGGAGCTGAAGAGGGCCATGATCGCGGCGTCCGCCAAAACAGTCGGCCTGGCCATTGCCGAGAAACTCAACTCTTTCGAGGCTTTGCAGGTATGCGAACTGCAGCGGATCGACTATTTAATTACGGAATTGGATCCGACGGATAAGTTGTTGCAACCCTATGTGAAGGCGGGCATTAAAGTTTTGTAAACACGCTATATAGATATTTTTTAAAAAAAACCAAAAACTACAAAGTATGAGAAAATGGAAGCTTTTTAGTTTGATCATGTTTGTTTTGCTCAACATGATTTCAAACAACCTGAAAGCCCAGGCAGTTCCTATCAGCGGAACGGTGCTTTCAGTCGATGATGGTGCGCCGCTGCCGGGGGTAACGGTAACTGTAATTGGCAGGAACCAGGCTACTTCTACGGATGACAAAGGTAAATTCACCATCAATGTAAAACCAGGCACGTTGCTGGAATTCACCTATGTGGGCTTTGTCTCGAAAAAGATAAAAGCCGCAGCCGGCATGTCAATACGCCTGGCAAAAGAGGAAGCCAGCCAGATGAGCGATGTCGTCGTTACGGCCATGGGTATCAAAAAAGAACGAAAGGCATTAGGATATTCGGTATCCGACCTGAGCTCGGCGGAATTGATGAAAAACAAAAATACCAATATCATCAACTCCATGGTGGGTAAGGTGCCTGGTGTAAACATCACCCAGTTCAGCGGTTCGGCCGGCGCCGGCGCCTCTATTACCATCCGGGGCGGTAACTCTACCTCGGAAGGCAGGCAAAATCAGCCGCTGTTTGTGATCGATGGCGTTATCTATGACAACTCGACCACCGTCACCGGCAATTCCGGTACCGATGGTCTTACCCGCAGCAATACCACGATTTCCAATCGTGTGATGGATATCAACCCGGAAGATGTTGAAACCATGTCGGTGCTAAAAGGCGCCGCCGCCGCAGCTTTGTATGGTTCGAGGGCGGCCGATGGCGTGGTTATCATCACCACGAAGAAAGGAGCAGAAGGGGCCCTGACGGTGAATGTCGCCAGCAAGATCGCTACTTCCGCTGCCAATAAACTACCTGAGGTGCAAAACGAATTTGGCCCCGGTTCAATTGCAAGTAATGGGGTCTTAACTACTACAACGTATAGTAACTGGGGACCGAAGATCCCGGCAGATAGCACGAAATATGACAACATCGGCCATTTCTTCCGGCATGGTCTGGTTTATGACAACAACGTAAACGTGTCCGGTGGAAGCAAGAGCGGCACTTTCTTCTTATCCGGGTCCAATTTCAAACAGACAGGTATCGTCCCCAATACAGACTACGACAAGACCACTTTCCGATTCAACGGAGAACAGCATTATGGCGGTCTCACGGTGAATGCCAATGTCGCGTACTCCATTGCTGATATCGACAGGACATTAACGACGGCCGGGCTGTATGGCAGCGGCGTTGGGAGCATGCAGGCGCTTTATACCTTCCCAACAGTATATGACATAAGAAATTACCTAAATCCCGATGGGTCGCAACACCGGCCATATGCCGGGACGACTCCTTTGGAAAGCGATATAGACAATCCTTACTGGATCATCAATAAGGACAAGCTGACCTCCAACACCAAGCGTCTCACAGGCGGTATCAACGCCAGCTACAAGATCACCAACTGGTGGGATGTCACTGCACGTTTGGGTTATGACCAGTATGCCACCAATGACTATACCTTTATCGCGCCGGGTTCTGCCGTGGCCCCGCTGTACCAGAGCGGACGTTTGAGCAAGGATCTGTACAACTACAGCTATGTGACTACCACGGTGATGACGAATTTTCATAAGACGTTCGGCGATTTCGATACCCATTTGATGCTGGGATCCACAACGGAAAACACCAACATTGTAAGCCAGAACCATTGGGGGTATAACTTTGTCGTACCCGGCACCAATAGCTTTAATAATATTGCCTCCACGAATAAATTCTTTACCGATGGAACCACGAGAAAGCGTTTGGTGGGAGTTTATGGAGAGTTCGGCATTTCATACAGAAACATGATCTTTCTTACGGCAACCGGACGTAATGATGCGTCGTCTACGCTGGCGGTACAAAACAACTCCTATTTCTATCCTTCTGTCAGCGGTTCATTTGTATTTACCGAGCTGTTGCATATCAGCGACATCCTTTCTTTCGGCAAGGTGCGGGGAAGCTGGGCAAGAGTCGGCAAGGACGGAAATCCCTATGCGACACTGACCTATGAGAATCCTTCCATCAGCATCGGCAATTTTACCGGAGTTGGTAATCAGTATTATGCCGGCAACCCGAATTTAAAGCCTGAAATTCAAGACTCCTGGGAAGTGGGCGCAGAGCTTAGATTTTTGCACAATCGTATTTCTTTTGACTATACTTATTATCGCAGTCAAACCAATAATCAGATCGGGCAACCGCGTCTGGCCCAATCCGGCGGATTTATTTTCAGTACTCTCAATTCCGGCTCGGTAATCAATAAAGGAATGGAAATAGCAATTGGCGGCAAACCTGTCATAACAAAGGATTTCAGCTGGGAAGTGATGCTGAATTATTCTTATAATAAAGGTAGACTGGGCGCTTTCATTCCGGGTGTAGCCTATTTTTACCCGACGGACGCGCAGTTCGGAACGATAAAGGCTGCTTCCATTCCCAACGGAGGTTATTTCCTTGGGATGACCGGTACGCCCTTCTATCGGGAACTGGATTCGAAGGGAAAAGAAATACCTGGCGGGCGCTACCAGGTGGATCCTACGACGGGGTTGTATAAGGTCAATACCACCGGCACTGCCGTTGTCGGTAACCGTGAACCGGATTTCATCGGCGGCTTTAGCAATACCTTCCGTTATAAAAATCTTTCCTTGTCCTTCCTGCTCGACATCCGCAAGGGTGGAGACATTTTCAATGGCACAGAGTATGCCTTGGTTATAAACGGCTTAAGCAAAAGGACCTTGCTAAACGATCGCCAGTCCGTCACGGTCACCGGCGTCAACAGCCAGACCGGCGCTGATTTCAGCCAAACTTATGCTCCGGGACAGAGCTATACCATCGGCACCACGACGCGTGACGGCGCCTATATGGTCCAGCAATACTGGCAAAACTATGCAGCCAACTCTTATAACTTTATTACTTCGACAAATTGGGTGAAGCTGAGATCATTGTCGTTGACGTATGATTTTTCCGGGATCCTGAAGAACAAGAAGGTTATTAAAGGCATTTCGGCGACGGCAGTGGGCACCAATTTGCTGACATGGACAAACTACAAAGGAATGGATCCCGAGGTAAGTGCTGCTGGCGGCACCGGGGGGTCAGGCTCTCAAGGTATCGACTACCTGGGCGTACCGGCCGTAAGGACCTTTACATTCGGGATAAATGTTTCTTTATAACCAATGAAAAAAAGTAAACCATGAAAAATTTAAAATATATCTTTTTGGGCGCCCTGTTAGTGATGGGGTCCGCCTCCTGTAAAAAGTGGCTGGCTGTGAATACAGACCCTGACAATCCAAACAACCAAAGCGTACAGGTTCAAAACCGATTGCCGTGGATAGAGCATTTTTACCAGTACACGGCCGGCGTGACCAATTATCGTACTTCGTGCATGGCTGGTGTTTATTATTCAAACTCCGGCAATCCCAATACGTTCAGCACCACCTGGCAATGCACAAACGCCAATTCAACCACCTCCTACCAGACATGGTTTGTAGAGGTGTCTTCCAACCTGGTGGATATGTATAATACCGCTCAGAAAGTTGGCGCCTATCATTACATGGCGGCGGCCGATGTGTTCAGTGCGCTGGGTTATATGGAAATGCTGGACCTGTATGGTGAAATGCCTTATACCCAGGCAGGAACAGGCAATCCGAGTCCCAAGCCGGATGACGGCAAGACCATTTTTAACGGATGCATGGGAAAATTGAACGAGGCGATCGATCTGTTCTCCAAAACGCAGGAAATCACGGCACCCTCGCTGGCCGCGGGAGATCTGTGGAGTAACGGCGACGTCAGCAAATGGATAAAAATGTGTTGGGGTTTAAAGGCCCGTTATATGCTCAAGCTGTCGAAGAAAGCGGATCTGTATAATGCGGATTCTATTTTGTACTGTTTGTCAAAGGGCCCGCAGTCCAATGCCGATAATATAGTAGGGCCCGGGTTCAACAACAGTACGGTAACCGATTATCTGATCGGAGATCCGGTGGTAACAAACGGCAACTTCGATTATGTAGGTTATGGCAGTACTGTCCGCATCTCTCAATACTACTATAACCTGCTGACCAATATGCGTGGCACCGGTGTGATAGATCCCCGCATGTCTAAAATCGTGCCTTCTTACATGAGCGGTGTCCAACTGGACGCCAATGGCAGGGTGGCATCCTACAACTGGACCCGTTCAATAGGGGTGGATCAGTATGGTCCGTCAACGCGGCTATTGAAAGGGGGACCTACTTCCATTGTGACGCCAACGTATGCTTCCAAGAATACAACCATCAAATACACGATCGCCGACGCCACGGAGCGTGCTAATTTTATCGCCGCCCAGGATGCTGCCGGCAGGCCGTACACCGTCAACGGGAATGACGTATCGATCACCTATCCCAAGGGTTCCATCTTTATAAACAGCACCAACTACCTGTATGCGGGCGATACCGTGTACGTAAATATGCGCAGCAGTGCTATTGCAACATCCGGGATACCCGCGCAGGGACAGAACGACGTGAATTGGTATCCGAACGCAGATGCATTTAATGCGGGCGTCGTTGGTTCCACGGGCTCGTACCAGGTTCGTCCCGTCTCCGACCAGGAGATCCTGACCTACCATGAGATGAATTTCATCAAGGCTGAAGTATATATGAGAAAAGGGGACCTTGCCAATGCCTATACTGCCTATTTAGCGGCTATCCAGGCGCATCTGGATATGATGCAGGCCAAGCTGACCTCCTGGGCGACGACATATGGCACGACTAATCCTGATATGACGCCTATGAATTCCGCGGACATAAGCGCTTACCTTGCCAGTCCGGCGGTGGCAACGGCTGGAGATCTTACCATGTCAGACATCATGTTGCAAAAATATCTCGCCATGGGTTGCAGCATCGAAAACTGGAACGATATGCGCCGCTTCAACTTCAGCGCCGGCAATGTAGGTGGTTTTGGCGTGGTCTACCCGGGTTACCAGCGTGGACCTTTGTTCACCGGTACGGCTCAGCTGACCGGTACCAGCCCCACGGACGTACACTACTGGATGCGTCGCTGGGCGTTGCCGCCAACCTATGAAATAAATTACAACTCTGTCAATACGCTGGCATTAAACCCCCATGCCACCGATCCGAACATCTGGTGCATGCCTGTTTGGTGGGATTGCGCGACGGATGATGAATATTACGGCTATCTTAAGAATTAGTAATATAACTGTGTGCTGTTTAGAGGCCTCCGTGGTAGCGGAGGCCTCTTTTTTTAGTAGAAGAACTGGAAGACGCCTAGAAAAAATCGCCGGCGACGATCGGTTCGCTGCAGGTATAGGAATGTATGGTCTCGATCGTGGCCCGGCGGGCGATACCCTTTGCTTTGAGGGCTTCCCGGCCATTGGTAAAGACGGGCATTCCCACCGACGCCGCTTTATCCGGCTCATGGCAAATGACGTGTTCATCATAGAGGGTGTCCTGGATCTCGATAAATTTCCGCTGGGAGGCTAATTCGTGATAACGGGCTGCTGTTTCGTGGGTTGTCATAATAGTTTTTTTATGTTGGTTATGACAAAGATGACAGGGGGGGCGGTTGTGTGATCATTCCTTTTCGATGGTCAGCACCTGTGCTGTATAGAGGGATGGAATGGTGACCGTTATGCCTTTTTCCATCAGGGTTTTTCCGGTGAAGGAGCCTATCGTCTGGCCTGTCCCGAATGAATATATTTTATACCGGCTCCGGGGCTGCAGACATGGGATCTTAAAAGTACGGCGTTCGTCCGAGGAATTATTCCGATAGAAAAACATGAGGCCTCCTTGTTTTTCGGTATTGATGCGGTAGCATCCGTCCCAATTGTTATCTGTAGGCCGGTCGAAAATATCATATAGCTGAAAATACTGCGAGTATCGATATTTCGCTTCCATCAGTTTTAAATAGCTGTTCCATTTTTTATAAAACGCCTGCTGCTCCGGAGTCAGCTTCCTCGGGTCGCCGAGCATTACCAATGCCCCCTCGGCCAGCGAAAAATATGTGTATTTATAATTGACATAGTGGATGTATTGACTTCCGATGAGTAATGTACTGTTGGGTATAGCACGCGCACGATCATAGGTCATCTGACGCACGGAGATAGGGCCGATGGGGCGGGCAAACTCAAAATTGGCGACCCAATCGTAATCCGCATGTTCCAGCAATGCATAATCTACTACATTATTTCTTCCCCATGTTTCGAAGGTACAATCGATCAATATTCCGGGGAATGCTTTATGCAGCGAGTCCATCAATTGCATGCATCGTTGATAAATGGCCCAGTAGGAGGATGCATGATCACGATACAATTTCGGGCTGTCGGCGCCATAGTCGCCTGTCAGGCCGGGCTGATATACATAAGCAGAAG